>CAYSHS010000537.1:404-2270 GCA_964430845.1 uncultured Pirellulales bacterium
CCAAATCTTACTAACAGAATAAAAGTAATAACATATATTATTGAATCCATCGGGTAATTTTTTAAGCTGTTCGAGATTATCGCCGCAATAGATGACACGGGTATCAATCAGCGATGAAGGTTTGCCGCTCGCTTTTCTTTCCTTAGAATCGGATTTATCTTTCTTTTTCATAGTCTGTAAGTGTAAGTAATTCCGGATATTTTGCAAGTGTATATTTTTTATTCCTTAATTTTTAACCTAACCACGACTCATGCTTCGTAGCGTACTTCGCACAGTAGCAAGGGCACGAAGATACACGAAGAATATATAATAAATTAATTTTACCTTCGCGTTTATTCGTGTTCATTCGTGGTTGTTTTTTTGATTTGTTCAGAGGCTTTTTGGAATACTTCGTCAACTGTGATATTTGTTATGCTGTGGTCTGCATCCAGAACTATTACATCCGGATTAGGTACAGGAACAATTTGCATTTTAGCCGCATGGTCTTTTTCCTGTATATCCGAAGATTGCATTTGTCTGTTTTGCTGTGGCTGTTCAGTATCGTTTTTCTTTTTTGAACATGAGCTGACGGAGGCCGCGATTAACATAATTGTTATGTAATACATTATGGATTTTATTTTTTTCTCCTTCGCTTCATATTTATATTTCTTTGTAAAATAGTGTAATTCATGCTATTGAATTTGCAAGAAAATATTTATAAAGAAAAGAGAATGTTTACAAGTGAAATTGACGCGATTTTAGTGATTTTTGTTAGAAAAACCGGAAAAAGTCATATTTTTCTTTGTTATTGGCTTTTTTGTATTTATATTTTACAAAGAATACCTGATAAACACAGGGATAGATAAAATATTTTTAAAGGCTTCTGCAAAATATTCTTGAAAAAAGGAGTAGATTCACAAAGTTAAACTTGTTACAATCTGCAGCAAGAGCATGTTCTGCAAAGTCAGCCGTGAATTAAGAATATAACTGGTTATCGAAGTATAAAAGTGAAGAGGTTGAGAAAAGAAATACGGGTAGATGTATAAGGCCAAGCGTTATAGCATGTCTGATTCTTGTATCGAACATTTCCGCACAAACAATCACTCTTGAAGAATCCGATGTTGAAACATATATATTAAATCCTGTAGATACTTCCATGCCTACGTTTAGTGATACAGGAGATTTGATAAGTGGATTTGACCATCTTCAGGCATGGTTTGCATTTGATCTTTCGAGCATACCCGATACCGCACAAATCATTTCGGCTACATTCTCTGCATATTTCTACAACGGAGGTACAGTTCCAAGCTGGAGACAGTTATGGTACTATTCAGATGATAGCTGGATTTCCATTCCTGACGGCTCTATATCTGATCCGGGAGATTCAGTTGTAGCTGACGAAATTGTCGGCACACTTTGGCACGAAGAGCCGTATGACGAAGGTTATGTATGGAAGACAATTACAATTACATACGATGGCTGGGCAAATGATATAGCTGACGATTATATTTCTCTGATGATTACTGGCGGCCAATACGGAGCGGTTGGTCTTGCTCCCGGTACTACAGGTTATACCTGGGGTGTTGAGAAAGAGCCGGAATTAACTCTTACAGTTATGTTGAATCCCCCGCCAATTACAGTTACTTTACCCAACGGCGGTGAATCGTGGCAGGCAGGAAGTTTGCAAACAATTAAATGGTACTCAACTGCAATTGCAGGAGCGAATGTTAAAATCGAATTGTATAAGGATGATTCATATTTGAGAGATATCATCGTTTCGACAGCAAATGATGGTGAATATACGTGGCTGGTTCCCTCAATCTTATCGGCAGATACTACTTATAAAGTTAAGATTATTGATACAAGTGATTCTTCGACATACGATTT
>CAYSHS010000538.1:0-2269 GCA_964430845.1 uncultured Pirellulales bacterium
GTATATGAAGGCCTTATAATTGCAGGAAAACCGATTTCTTCCACAATCTGCTTTGCTTCTTTCCATGAGTGAGCATAGCCGCTTTTGGGAACTTCGAGACCGCAGTCGATAATGGTTTTTTTGAAAAGGTCTCTTTCTTCCGCTTTTTTTATTGTGTGGAGATTTGCGCCGATCATTCGCACGCCGTATTTTTTCAATATTCCTTGTTCTGCAAGTGCAACTGCCGCATTAAGTCCTGTCTGGCCGCCAAGTGTAGGTAAAAGGCTGTCAGGCTTTTCTTTAGCAATAATCTTTTCGATTATTTCCGGCGTAATTGGCTCAATGTATGTCCTGTCAGCCATTTCCGGGTCGGTCATAATCGTAGCAGGATTGCTGTTGACCAGGACTATTTCATAGCCCTGCTGCTTGAGAACTTTACAACCTTGAGTGCCGGAATAATCAAATTCACAGCCCTGCCCGATAACAATCGGGCCTGAGCCGATTATTAGTATCTTACGAATATCATTGCGTTTTGGCATTTTTATATTTCATAACTGTATTTACTTCGCTGCACGCTCTACGCTCAACGCTGCTCTATAGTTCGACATACCCCAGCTTGAGTTTTCAAGGGGATTTTTACGTTAATTTATCCAAACTTAGCCTTTACGTCAAATAGATAACCGTACGAAACGCAAAAAAAATAACCATGATGTTGTATATTATATAAAATAATGTTGAGCTTATCCGCACAAATAACAGTTGACTTACTATCTCAAACAATTAAAATGGCTGTTTTAAACATACGTTTAAATAATGAAATTATAATGATTTTTAGAATGACAGGACTTGCCATTTATTCCTGTGTTATTAACAAGAGTTTTGCAAAAATGAGAAAAGGCATATATTATTTAAGAAAATCGCTGAACGATTTTCTTAAAATAATAATTATATCTTTTCGTAAGTCTGTAATATATAAAAAGTTCTGTTTGGAAAAGAAAAAATATAAAATCGTATTTTTTTCCGCCAAATTAGTTCTGGCGGATATGCCTTTTCTCATTTTTGCAAAAGTTCAGTTATTAAGGTGAAATAAACATGACTAAAAATGAAAAGAATACCGGCAATAAAAAACATGGAATCTTATTCAAGTTGTTTTGGTTAATAGTAATAGTGTGTATTGCGTTAATAGGTTGTCATTATGCCATACGCGGCGTAGTTAAGCATATTCTCTACGAATCTACAGACGATGCCTTTGTCGATGGTCGTATTATTTCCATCTGTCCTAAAGTGAGCGGGTATATAACAAATGTGTTGATTAATGACAACCAGGATATCAAAAAAGGCGACCTGCTGGTTACAATAGACCAAAGAGATTACCAGGCAAAGGTAAATTCTAATCAGGCCGCTTTACAGGTCGCACTGGCTGAATCTGAAAAAGCAAAAGCGGGTATTTCTGCTGCAAAGGCGCAGGCAGACCGTACGGAAGCTGATTTGAAAAGATACAAGGATTTGACCGGCAGCAGCAGCATATCAAAACAGGATTTGGATAATGCCAAAGCCGCTTTTATTTCAGCGAAGGCCAATTTTAATGTTGCCGAGCACAATGCTTCAGCCGCGGATGCACGCATTGTTCTGGCACAAACGAATCTGGACCAGGCTAAACTTGAACTTTCATATACATCTATATGCGCTCCACAGGATGGAAGGGTAGCGCAAAAACATGCCGAAGAAGGTTCTTTTGTAACAACCGGGCAGCCTTTGATGGCTATCATTTCCTATGATGTCTGGGTTACGGCGAATTTCAAGGAAACCCAACTGAATGATATGCACCCTGGTCAGAATGTCACTATATCTGTGGATGCATTCAAAAGTCTAAAATTAAAGGGTCATATCGACAGCATACAGCCTGGTACAGGATCAAGATTCAGCCTGCTGCCTCCTGAAAACGCGACGGGTAATTATGTAAAAGTTATTCAGCGCGTTCCCGTTAAAATTATCCTGGACGAGCCGATGGAGCATCTGAAGCATTTAAGTCTCGGTATGAGCGTTGAACCTGATGTTTACACAGCAGATAAAGCAACAGAAAAATCTTCATGGCTTCAGATTTTAGAATATTTGGGCGGTGTCAGGCAGGAAGCGATTGCGGAGACTGCAATAAATGACTAATGATGCACCATTAGATAACAACGGCCTGATAAACGCACCGGCACACCGTGTCTACAATCCATGGTTCGTCGCGTTTACTGTGATGCTGGCGACTTTTATGTTAGTGCTCGACACGAGCATAGCAAAT
>CAYSHS010000539.1:0-2264 GCA_964430845.1 uncultured Pirellulales bacterium
GCCGTAGGATTTGGAATATCAAAAAGCCCAGTTGGTTCTCTATTCAAATGATATGGTGCTGTCTGCGTAGTGCTGGTTGTACATGTATTTACTGAAGTTGTGGAAGTTATTATTGTATTTTTGCTCCTTTCTAAAATACAAATTATTTTCTCTGTATCAGATTGATTTGCTTTTTGATTGTCTTCTAATAAATCGTTCAAATTTTTACAGAGTTTATCTATCTCTATTTTGTCATTCATATTTGATATATGTTCTCTGTATCTCTTCTGTGCTTCTATGAAGTCCTCAGCAAATTGAATGGAGTGAAAAAAAATCATACGTTCATTTGTCAGATGAAGATGTTCGGATTTAGAATTCGAAAAGGACGAAACAATAAAAGTATTTTTCAAAATGGCATTATGTATTATTCCATTTCTACAACTGTTATAGATTAATCTTGCTAGACATTAATATTTATAGAGAGGATTTACTTTTCCCATCCATTCCTTTATAAACCACTGGAATCTTTCGCCGACATTATTTTTCCTCGAACCATTTACATTTTTCACTCCTTTCTCCAATGCTCCTAATAAATCAATGCCACTAAAAGCAAGTGCAAGGTAAGGATATGAGGTCTCGTGCTTTTCATTTATCTCGATTAGTTTGCGAATATCAGAAATAATATAGGAATCGATAACTTTTTCTAAGAATTCTTCTATATCTTTGACTGTATTAATTTTACTCATAATACGTTCCTAATTAATAATATTTTTTTATAGTTTTCCATTATTTCTCATGAACTCCTCAACATGCCTCTTAGCAAAATTCAATGATTGATTTCATTATGAGAGCAATAGCAAAAAATAAACACGAAACGACAGCGATCGTAATTTCCATTTATATCCTTACATTTAAAATATTCTTTTTATACGCAAATCTAATTTCTATATATTATCAAAATATATACATGAATCGCTAATAGTCATAATTAAAGCCAAATCTTATCTCGCATAGGTTTCTCCAACGGATGCGGGAGAACTACTATATCTGGCATCTTTGAGATATAGATTATCATATTTCAGATTCTTTGTCAGCAAATATTTTTATTTTTTTGTCAAAGGCGGCTTGTTTGAATAAACTCCTTGATTTTGAAGGCTCTGGCGGAAAACTTTTGAAATTCAGGCTTGGTAGTTGTATAATAAAAAATACAATATGATTCTATTAAAGGATAAATAAAGGAATTTTTTTGAGCGGTATTCAGTTTGTTATTGATGACAAAGGTAATAAATCCACAGTCTTTATCGACCTGAAGAAATACTCCGATTTGTGGGAGGATTTTTATGACTGCTTGGTTGCACATAACAGACGCAAAGAACCTCGCGAGTCGCTCCAGTCAGTAAAAAAACGTCTGCAGCGTGCGGGAAAACTTAATGAGTAAGTACGAAATTACCTTCGCACATTCGGCACGGAAAGAGCTTGAAGCGCTTGATGAGGAACTGATCAAGAGGAAAATCTCTTTATCCTTCAGTGGTTCGCAAAGCAAGTAATTTATTTTTCCTGATGATAATTGGCGTTGAAGATGTTAGTTTACTCAATATACTTTTCAAAGATTCTCTCGATATTTGCCTTAGAGAAGATTTCACTTTGGTAGTTTTAAAGTATTTCTCTCTTCTTTCTGCATCGGCTTTGGACAGGTGGGCTTCGTAGTAAATCAGTTTTAGCGGCCGTCTTGGTTTTGTACTGATATTCTTTCCAGAATTATGTTCCTTAAGCCTTCTTTTTAAGTCATTGGTGAAACCAATATAGAATTTATAGTCTTTCAGGCTTAAGAGGACATAAGTATAAAACATAGTAGGATTTCTCTCTCTTTGGAACTACCCTGAACCACGTGGTTCACACCTCCCCGAGTAGGGCTCGAACCTACGACCTAGCGGTTAATCCGGCACACTTTCAGTGTGACGGACTCGCTCTAACAAAGTCTTCTTTACCCATCTTCTGCCTGAAGTTCCCTTTAGCCATTTTTCTCTAATCATCGCTGACGAACGTGTCGGATGTTCCTGCGAATATATCAATTTCCATGGCCCGGGGAACTTTGAAGTGTATTTGTTTAGATTATGTTCTTTAGAATTATGCTCGAATAATCGGCGTTCAAGGTTATCAGTTTGACCGATGTATATACGGCCATGTGGATTTATGAGGATGTAAACATGGTAAACTTGCGTTTCCATAGCTCCCCGAGTAGGGCTCGAACCTACGACCTAGCGGTTAATCCGGCACACTTTCAG
>CAYSHS010000540.1:0-2261 GCA_964430845.1 uncultured Pirellulales bacterium
TGATAGAAATCGAAGAAAAATGCATCAGCAGAATGCTTGGCAGGCCGCAATCGGCTATAAGGCGTGCTATAGAACGCAATAGCATACCATCACTGATAGAAGAACATGACAAACTGCTTGGCAGTGAAACAACTGCAGGCCAATTACCTACCGCTTTGGATTTTAATTATGGCACGGCGGATAATGGTACTGAGCGTACCGCACCATTAACTCTGCCCGATCCACCCATGAAACAAAATCCAGGTAACTAAATCACCCAAATTTTAATCTGAAGCATGAAGCACTACAAACAAGTCGACCTCGGAAGACCTCTGCCGGGTTCCTGCTTAGTAAGGTAAAGTTACACCAAAATGGCTCTTATTAAAAAGGAAAGCACCGAAAAAAAAGAAACCAGCAGGCATAATTACCGGCTGGTCCATAGTTGATAAGCGAGGCCGAAGGGATTCGAACCCTCAACCTTCGGATCGACAGTCCGATGCTCTAACCAAATTGAGCTACGGCCCCGTTGCTTCAATAAAAAAAACAGTATACCAATTCGTAAACTGTTATGTCAAATATTTTGTTAAGAATGCTTATGTAAAATTATTTTATCAGCGCTGCTTATAATCCGTACAACTCCGTGTTATCTTCTTGTTGAGCGAGGACGCCTTACTACCGGTTGAGATTTACTGTCGTTTTTGGTATTTTGTTCCAGGACTCTCATTGCTTTTTTTACATCGGCGACTTTCAGGATACCGGTCGTTCGCCCACCCTTGGCACCTGCGGTGCAGTAAGCGTATGATATATTGATATGATTTTTAGCCAGTTTTTCTGCAACAGTCGCCAGGGCGCCGGATTGATTGGTGAGGGTTACGCACAGGACCTCGGTTTCGTTATACTGCATATTCAGGTTTCTCAGTACTTCATGTGCTTTCTTCGGTGATGCGAAAACCACACGCATAACACCCTGCTCAACGGAATCCATCATCGTTATAGCCAGAATATTGATCTTGGCTCGTGCGAACTCCCCTAATACCCGAGCCAGCACACCCGGCTTGTTTACCATAAAAATCGAGAATTGTGTCGCTGTATACATAGCATTATGCCTTTCTATCCAAATTCCTTAATTACTTAAGCGAGGAGGATGTCCGGTCTGGGCGGTTGGTTCAAGCCTCATTCATGGTTTTAACGGCACTTTCTTTGTCCGGGAAGAACCTGAAGACTTTATCGAGATTGGTTATTTTAAAAACCCTGTGGAGCTGGGGATTTATTGCACTAATTACGACTTCGCCGTTATATGTTTGCAGTTTATTCCGGATTTCCAGCAATAATCCCAATACCTGAGAGGAGAAAAACTTGACTCCCTGAAAGTCGAATACCAATCTGGGCGGCTGATTTGTGTCTATAAAATCCTTTATCTGTTTGGAACTAATGGCTATCTTGTCCACATCACTTATCGATGTGGACTTAAATGCCACAACCGCTACAGTACCTTCTTTCGTGATTTCTACTCCTGTTCCTTCATCCATGCTGATTGATACTCCTTCTGTTTAAAACTCCACATAGTTATCTAAAATTTCTATTCCCAGTGGAATTCTCACCTATTTTTGTCTATTCCTGTGAATTTATCAATAAGAATTCATCAATTTTTTGGTATTTTCCCGCAGATAATGAATAAGAACGTATAGAAAAGAGCATTTTTATGATTTGTACAAAAATCCATGAATGATTAAATCGGCTCGAATTATAATTACCGACGTTTCTGGGATTATTAAAACGATATCATCTAAGACTGCGTTATTGAAAATTTGTAGATTAACATCCTAAAATCCCTTCTCTGCAAACTCCCAAAATGTCCTATAAATAATTTTAAACAAAAGTGATTTTCATTAGAGTTTAAATCAAAAACATAGTTTTTCACAAAATCACCGACATTTTACTTGCTAAAAATAGGGATAATTATATATAAATATATAATGGAGTCTTGAGCTTAACGAACTCATATCTTAGGTTTTTTTGCTTGTTAAGCGGGTAGATATTCCCAAAATACCGGTTATTTCCGGAATATACGTATCAAATTGTACGTTGAATTAACAGCCTAAATCTTATGCTGATATTTTAAGATTTTTCACTTTCTGAATACGGGCGCATTCCCGAGGAAAGGAGGTGGCTTCAATTCAAACGCTATAATGCCGAATAGTTATATACTAATATGTATGGTCTAATCTAAATCGGTGATTTTTCTTTTCAACACTTTGTTAGAAGGAGGTGTATTATGCGTA
>CAYSHS010000541.1:0-2256 GCA_964430845.1 uncultured Pirellulales bacterium
ATGATAATTGCACAATAAACATTGAACAGTATAATACCAGCACGACTGAAACGTATAATTTGAACAAGGGTATTCAGGTGAATCAGATATCGACCTTATTAAGGTACTTATACTTTACATTTGTAATGATTATCAGGAATATCAGGTGGGTCATCATTCTGCTGCTGCATCCAAAGGAAAAAGCGTGGAACGTGCTCAACTTCAAAATGTATCTGAACGCCGCCAAGGCAGGACTGGATTTGAGAGGCAAAAGCATTCATAAACAACTAATCCTGGATGGCATAAGAGAAAGAAAATCGACCAGGATAATGCAAAAATTCATCCAGCCGGACGATGTGATTTTGGAGCTCGGAGCAAATATAGGCTATTATGTTCTTATCGAATCAAGAATTTTGTCGGACAAAGGCTATATTTATGCAGTTGAGCCAGCGCCAGAGAATTTTAAACTGCTAAAGAAAAACGTCGCTCTCAACAACATTAAAAATGTGGAAGTCAGCAACATAGCCATCAGCAATGAAACAGGTACGGCCAAACTATATATGGGAATTGCCTGCAACCTGCACAGCCTGATTAACAGCTCGAACTCCGGTGACGCAGAATATGTCGAGGTCAAGACCGATACGGTGGACAATTTTCTCAAAAACAGAAAACCGATAACGTTCCTGCGGATGGACGTTGAAGGTTACGAAACGGAAGTCATTGACGTAATGCAGGAGACTTTCAAATCACCGCATTTCAGGAAATTGTTCGTGGAAATACACCCGCACAGAGTCTCGACCGAGAAAATGAGGAAATTTTTCGAGTCCCTCCAAAGCCACGGTTTCGAGATTGCACATTCGGTCTTTCGAGATACGTTCGAGAGGTCAGTATTGGGACAATCGAAGGTGGAAAAAGTTACAATCAGTGAATTAATGAAAGACGACAGGGTAGTAAAGCAAAGAATCGGTTTCGAGCTTTTCTTCGAACGAAAATAAAAGCAGTAGTAAATAATCGATGAAACGGACTTAAGAACGTGACAGAGACGAAAAAGAAAACTTTCTACGACCATTACAGCAGAAACAAGCCGACCAGGATCGGCGGCCGGCTGGTGGACCGTACCTGCCAGCAGATTTTCGATTTTGCACAAATAAAGCAAGGGGCAAGCGTCCTGGAAATAGGTCCGGGGCGAGGAGCATTTGCCGATCTTTGCCGCAGCCGCGGTGTAGAATACTGGGCCATTGAACCAAACGACAAAATGGCCGATGCCCTTGAGGAACGTGGTGTAAAGGTCATCAGAAGTATCGTTCCGCCTATCCCGGATTTAGGTCGAAGCTTCGATATGGTCCTGATGAACAATGTCCTCGAACACATGGATACTATGACAACGGCATTAACGCTTGCCGAACAAATATACAAGCTGCTCAATCCCGGCGGACGGTTCGTAATATATTCTCCCGATTATATCAATTTCGGCCACCTCTTTTTTCTTACCGATTTCAGTCACAATTATGTCACTACATGGCAAAGAGTCGAGGGGCTTTTAATAAGCGCCGGTTTCGAGAAGATTGAGGCAAGATACCAGAACGCTATCTTCAAAGGCATTCCGTGTATCCTTGTTGCAGGCTTAGCAGCATGGCTGCCATTCGGCCGCCTCAACGCATCATTTCCTAAAAGCAAACTCCTGATCAAACTATACAGACTCCAGATGTTATTTCTAAGAAGGATTCTGATGTTCGGCGAAAAGCAAGGCTGATTTTGAAGAAAGCAGGATATGACCGCTCGCAGCAAACAGTTAGCCAATCTTATCATCAGAATCACAATTACGATAATTTTGCTGTCACTGGTCTTTCGTAAAATCGACATCAATCAATTCTGGCAGACCGTCAAGGCGGGAAAATGGGAATTCCTCATAGCCGTCTGGATATTTACAGTCGCCCATTACTGGATTCGATGTATAACGCTTCAGCTCGTCTTAAAAAAGTTGAGTTGTAATATCAGTATAGCAAAGCTGTTCCGTGCGAGTGCCATATCCGCACTCTATAGCATGATTATGCCGGGAATGCTGAGTTCCGGTGCGAAATGGTACATCCTGAAAAAAGACACCGGCAAAGGAACTAACGTCTTCAGCGGCATGTTGTACAATCAACTGTTAATCTTAATTACCACTATAATGTGCGGCCTCGCCGCTCTTATGGTGACAAATCCATCCGCTGTTCTTATCGGCACGGGGAATGACTGGTTTTTACCTGTCTTCTGCGGATTACTACTATCTATAGT
>CAYSHS010000542.1:0-1709 GCA_964430845.1 uncultured Pirellulales bacterium
TACGTAGCCAATCATAGAAATGCGATAGAAAAGTACTTGAAGAATAGATAATTCATAACATCGTTATTGGGCAGGACGTAAATTTCAATAGTATTGCGTTTCATCAGGGTAAATTCCATAACTATTATATAGAATTGCTCTATATGTCCGATATATAATTTATGGTTCAGGTAGATTTGACAACCAAGCCGTGCCCGTTTTGTGCTGAGACGATTCAGGCCGCGGCGGTTAAGTGCAGGTTTTGTGGTGAGTTTCTTAATACAGCAAAAGCTCGCGCGCTTCAGGAAAAAGCTGAAGCACAAGATGAGGAAGAAACGATTGATGAAAAGGAAGCCGAAGGAGGTATTCTCTTTGCAGGCAGACCTTCTATTTTCGCTCTTGTACCAACACTTATAAAAGCGGCGGTAGTTTTGGCTATTATCGCTCTTATTATAAAGTTCCCGCTCGAAGAAATAGTCAATGGCCATCTTGGCATAAAAATTACCGGCAAAATGATGGTCAAAATCGGATTTTACAGAGTAATTACAGGCTGGACGCTTGACGGTATTATTATTTTAGGATTGTTTATTAAAGCTCTCAACCTGAAAATGATATATTACGAGATTTCGGCTGATAGAATCGAATGGAGCAGAGGAATCCTCGACAGGCGAGTGGACAATTTGGATATGTTTCGCGTAATAGACCTGAAACTTCGCAGGAGCATTTTAGACTGCATCTTCGGGATAGGCAAAGTAGCTTTGGTAACGACAGATAAATCCGATCCTCAATTTACTTTTGAGAAAATACGGCACAGCCGGGAGCTATACGATATTATCAAAAAAGCAAGCCTCGAAGCCGACAGACGTACAGGTGTTGTGCACCTGGAATAAAACTATTTATCAGCACCTTCATCCGGAATATATTCGAGTAATTCTCCTGGTGTGCAGTTCAAAACTTTGCACAAACTATCCAGAGTAGAAAAGCGAATCGCTCTTGCTTTGTTGGTTTTCAGTACTGATAAATTGTTTACGGCCAAACCTGTCGTTTCGGCAAGGTCTTTGAGTTTCATACGCTTATCTAAAAGCAGGTAATCCAGTCGAATGTTAATCATTAGTAAATCTCCTACTTAGACAAGCGTTTTTGGTTCTTCAATAACAAGTAAAATCCGAGTCAGCATTTTGCCAAGACCAATCATTATTAATATTTTTGTCGCGGCTGGTATGAAAAAAGTGATTATATTTGAGAATTTTACTGTTTCTATGGAATATGAGACGAAAGAAAAGAAGAGATAATTTATAAAGAAGCTCATTAAAATGATGAAAGCTGCTGCGTATAAAACTGTGCTCCCATTTTTTATTATCCAGCCGGCAATTCGAACGAAATTCTGATAAAGATCCAGAAGCTTCTTATTTTTTTGAATAAACTCGTTCATACTTTTTCCTTTCAATTATGTTATTTAATTATAAATTATACAATATCATATATAATTACATGATTATCATGTATTTGTCAGCCAAAATAATTAATTTTTTCAAAAAATTTTTGAAATAGAAAGATTTTTGGAAAGATGTAAATTGATAACGTTATAAAGTGTGTTTTTCGTGTAAAAGAAGTCTTTTTTTAAGGTTTGTTCCTCCGAGAGCGGAGAAACCTCCCATTTTACCATCGCTTCGTATTACACGATGGCATGGGATAATCAGAGGAGTAGGATTTTTAGCGAGTGTGTTTCC
>CAYSHS010000542.1:1719-2256 GCA_964430845.1 uncultured Pirellulales bacterium
ATGGCCTGCTTTTAGCGCCAAATCTTTATATGTTGTTGTTTGGCCATACTTTATGTTTTTACATATAGTAAGGATTTGTTTAGAGAATTTACAAAATCCATCGAGAAATATAATGATATCAGCATTGAAATCAACGATTTTGCCTTCGAAATAGGCTTCTATTTGTTTCTGGAGGTTTTTAAGTAGATTCTTGTCGAATGTTGCTTCGGGAAATTCCTTGAGAAAACGGGATGTTATCAAATCCGGTTTTGCTATAGGAAGGAATGTGCGACAAAGAACTTTGTCGGTGCCAACAAGGCCAAAATACCCCCACTTTGTCTGAAAAATTACAAATTTCATGCTTTTTTATCTAAAATAAAGTATAAATCTTATTATAATTGCTCAAATTCATTGACGCAAGGACGAAATTTTGTTAGATATATTATTTTTCGCTAAAAAATTGGAATAGAAATAATATATGCCTCTTGAAGAATTAAGAAAGAAGATAGATGAGATTGACCAGCAGCTTGTGAAGCTGCTCAACGAGCGTGCGCGAGT
>CAYSHS010000543.1:0-2256 GCA_964430845.1 uncultured Pirellulales bacterium
AAACATTTGTATTTAAGGAATTTATAAAAGTATGTCCATTAGGAATAAATGAAATATCTATCGAAAATGGAGATGAAACAAAAAAAGAACCGGATATTCTTTGCAAGTTAAATGACGGAAGCAGTTTAGCATTCGAGTTGACTGAGGCAGTTGATGAAAAAGTGCCCCATAAGATGGATATAGCAAAAAAAGCTGAGAAATATTGGGAAGAGTACAAAAACAACAAAATTCCGAAAGAGGAAAAAGAAAGATTTGATCGTATATTTAGTGGGTGCTCTATAACATTGAATCTCAAAGAAAATGCTACTATTAATATTGTTAAGGAAGCTATAAGAAACATTTTTGAAAAGCACAGAAATTCATATCGTAATCAACTTGGTATAATGCATACGGAGCGACAAGATTTACCTAAAGGTTGCGAGTCTATTAAAATTGAACCTAAAGATAGTGAACCTGAATTTAGATGTTCTCGTGCAACAACAATATCACCTAATTTAGTCATAGATAGAATCAAACAAAAGTTCAAAAAAAGCTATAACAACTCATGTCCGATTCATTTATTAATTTATAGTGATTACCATTCTTTAGGACCTGATTGCTTCTGGGATCAGCCTGGTACAATAGCCTTTGTAGAAGAAAATATTGGAAATTCTAAGTTTGAAAGAATATGGATTTTTAATTGGCATGAAATGAAAATTGAGTATGTATTTCCTGATATCAAAAACTTATAGCAATAATAGTTCGTTGTTATCGTTTAGGTTATTATATATTATGAGATTTTCAGGCAGAAATAGTCTGTATGTCAGTCGGAAGCTTGTTCAGAATGAGTTTTTTTAATTCCATCTTCTTGCTTGCGTTGTCAATATCAATACCGACAAGATTGCCATTTGCGTCAAAATCCAGCATTACTCCTTCAGAAATTTCCTTGCTTTCTGTGCTTTCTTTTTCAGCTAAATCAATGTATAGAGAATCGGTATCAGGATAATAGTTTAGTTTCATAATTTAGTATGACAGCGCTATAAGAATTCTATACTTTTTGCTTTTGCCTTTTTTCTTCGGCCGGCATATGACGCCTCATTACGCTCCTGATAATACCGGCACAGTTCTTGTAATCGGTTCCATGAATACGGGTACTTCCGCCAAATCTTCCACGCCAGCATGTTTGCTGCATCGGCAACCTGCTCCGGCGTTATCTGCGGATTTTTCCCCCAAATCCTGAAATTGCACGGAACTTCTCCTATTGCCTTTTGACCCAGACGATCCAGCTCATATATAAATTCCGGCACCTTGCCGTATTCTTCATCATAAGTAACATAATCAAAGCGAAGTCCCTGGGACATTGTATGCTCAAGCTGGTCAATACTTATCTTCCACCGGGGACGATAAGTAATTTCTTCATGTATGCCGACACGCTTACAGCGGTCTCTGTCCTGATCCCGGCATTCGGGCAGATACAAGTCACTGGCAGCAGCACAACTGAACGGATTTTTGGCATCATTGTCTGTATAAAGCAAATGCCGGCCAATAATACAATTGTCCTTCTTGCCCGTTTCGCCGCACAATTGACGCTGAACACCCGGAGTATCTTTTCCCTGCTTTGCATGACCAGAGGCATCAAGAGCACCGATTGAAGGTTTGCCGTGCTGACGGTTGACGAGTTCACGAATAAGTGTTTTATCAGCTTGTTCGTAATTCATAACCAAACTCTCCAAATTCTATATCGTTGAAGAGTTCATTGGCTAACTCCTATAAAATTCTTGAGTAAAATTAGCGCTGTCATATAGTAATATTTTTATATAAAATTTTCTCAGGGCAAGAATGTCCTAAAGTCTTGATATATAAGAGGATATGTAAATCGATTTAAAATTCAGCCGCAAAAAGAATAAAATATTTTAAAAAATCTCTATTTTTTTATTGAACAAGTTCGATATAGTATGTATAGTGTATTAAGTAAGTAATACAGTGATACTATAATACTGAAAGAAGGTGGTTTTATGTTACTTGAGATTGATCATCACAGCGGCCAGCCGATTTACCGGCAGGTAATTGATCAGATTCGACAGCAGATAATGGCAGGGCAGTTACGCGAGGGTGAGCAGTTAGTAACCGTACGTGATTTGGCTGGTCAGCTTCGTGTGAATCCTATGACAATCAGCAAGGCTTACGCCCTTCTTGAAGTGGAGGGTTTGCTGGAAAGACGTCGTGGGATTGGACTTTTTGTAGCTCAGATACGTGGAGGAAAAAAGGAAATGGCTA
>CAYSHS010000544.1:0-2250 GCA_964430845.1 uncultured Pirellulales bacterium
TATTTGCCGGTTTCGATCTCCAGAAGATATATCTTTTATCATCCAAATCAGCCTGGACATTCACACATGCGAAAAGGCCCGCGAGCAAGGGAGTAACAAATAGAGTGACAAGAACGATTCCGATATCGAAAGGGTCCTCTTTTTTGACAATACTGATAATTGTATTTTCAATCGGTAAAGCCATAACCAATCCCAAACTGGCAAGAATATACCATTTGAGCTGAATAATATTCTGATGTATTATGCCCTGTATCCTCATAAATATCTCCTGATACTCACAAACCTGTAACACGCGATAATCAGAACCAAAGCAAAAACGGGAACCTGAGAAAGTATCGTCTGCCAAACTCCTGTATTAGTTATTCGAGTAAAAATAAATGAATACGGCACAAGTCTTTCCACCCAGAGAACGCCACACAAATTCGACCATAGCAATACGATTGCCCAGCCGATGAACACACCGAACATCGCAACTAAGGATGCCGCTTCACTGCGGCTTTGGCAGCCAAAGGGACAGAACCATGTGAAAAGTACAAGTCCCGATACGCCGCACAACATATTTATTTTGAAAAGATAAAAAACCGGAGCTTCCCTGCCTTGTGACATTACTTCCATAAGAATACTGCTTACAAGAAATATCATGATTATACTGATAGCGGAAACCAGAAACTTACTGAAGAAAATCATCCATCGCGGAACTGGAATCTTAAAAAGCAGATAAATCGTGCGATTACTCATTTCGCCTGAAAAAATATCGAGCGAATAAACTACCGGAACAATAAACATTTGTGCAAAAGAAATTAATAAGCAGTTGGAAACATCCGGTATAATTCTTATCCTGAAAAGCATTATAGTAAAGACTGCGCTTACGGAGCCGCAAAACAACAGCTTCCAGAGGTTTTCTTTCCATTCTTTCCATAAAATCATTCGAAACATATTATTTCTCCTTCAAGTCTTTCTTGAGACTGCCCGCTTTTTGTGAAAGGATTGCTTTATATTCTTTTTCCAGCAACTCGCTTACCTGCTCAAGAGGCAAATCCAGTTGAACCGCTAAAGTAGCAACCTCGCGCAGCGAATTCGTGACCGCTTTTTTTCTTTCCGATACAGGGATATTGTGCCTGCTTGAGGAAACGTATGTGCCGTCTCCCCTTTCGATTTTCAGCACATTTTCCCTGCAAAGCTCGTTATAAACCTTAAGGATTGTATTCTGGTTGACGGCCAATTTTGCTGCTAATTCCCGCACGCTCGGAACCTTGTCGCCTTCGCGGAGCATCCCGGTTGCTACCTGGTACTTTATCTGGTCGATAATCTGCCTGTAAATCGGCACTGAAGAAGATGGCTCTATTCGTATAAAAATCGTCGTACTCCTTAAAAAGCGTTTTACTGTTATATATTACTATAACACTTGGCTTGAATTTGTCAACACAAAAAAATATTTTTTTGAAAATTTTTTTATTTGAACTTTGGCAAAACTCTTGTTAATTATCAAAAAGCGGCTGGTCAGCTTCATTTTCAGGGGAATTATTTTGAATTTCTTCGAGCCATTGGTCCGATTGAGATTTAGTGTATCCGAGGAAAGCTGAATTTATATCGTGGATTCTAAAGGAATGGTCGGCTCTTGCTTTATTTGTATTGGCGTAGCAATAAATACATCCATGAGGACATGTGTTGTATGTTCCAATATCATAACTTTCTGTGCAGCCGCATTCCTGTCTTGTGTGTTTTTCCTTGTAAGCAAATCCGTCAGGGTAAAAAAGCTTTTCGATAACGGCGCCGTCTATGCAATGGGCTTTTCGAACTTTTTCGTTAATCAAATAATCACAGCAGCATGAATAAAGCTGAATTCCGTTTTCACGGGCAATATCAGACAGCTCGTTTGCCAGAGCTATTTTGAAATCCACAGCCGGGTACTCAATTTTTACTGACGTGTTTTTTTCAAGCTCGTCGAAGTTTATCAGGACTTTTTTGTACTCAGTGACAAAACTTATAAAACATCGTTCGACAAGAGCGGAGAATTCTTTAACCAATTCCTTAAATTTCTCGATAAAGAAATCTCCATCACAAATACTTGATATAATAATCGGGTCAAAACGCCAGTTTATATGTGCAGGTGAATAAGTTTTAGCGAGATATTTTAGGGTATCGATTGCAGATTGTTTATCGAGATTACTTTCAAATGTTTCGGGCAGGCCGGTAACAGTGTAATTGAAATAAAAGTTGTAGCCGAGGTTGTCGAGGATTTTCAGGTTC
>CAYSHS010000545.1:0-2245 GCA_964430845.1 uncultured Pirellulales bacterium
CAAAGCTGCCATAAAGAAAAATACTTTTTTTAACATTTTAAAACTCCTTTTTTAATTTATTCCTATTTTAATCTTAGAGATGCCGGCCACACGCCGACAAACAATTAAACAAATTCCACCCCATTTTTTTTATGTTTTATTATCAAAACCTCCTTTCTCCTCTTCATCAATTAAATCTTCATCCTAATTTATATTAATCTCATTTTTTTAGAAACTAATACATCCTTAAATCACTTTTATCTTATAGCCATGTAATCCGATTGTTGAGAATTAAAACCAGCCATTTCATAAAGCTCATTACTTACATTAACTCCAATATATTGCTGCTGTTTCATCGGTGCCTGAGCTTGAGCCTGTGTACGAGCCTTCGGCTCAGCTCTAACCTGAGTCTGGGCAGAAGCTGGTTGTTTGTTTGGAATTTGAGGAGAAGGAGCTTTTTCTACATTTTTCCCGGTTACTGCATTCGTATGGATTCGGTCATAAAATGTTTCAGGAATTGCTCTCCTGAGAACTGCTTGCGGATAATATCTATAACATTCCGCACTAACCATTGCTTCTCCCTTACCTTCTGTTATTCCAGTTGACTTGCCTCCGAGCAGGGTAACAGAGTAATTTGTCTGGGAGTAAGCTCCTGCCACACCGGGGAAAGTTGTTGTCGAACCGACTGTGATACCCTTCATTCCCCCGGAAACAAGCATTATGTCAACATCCCAAGGCAGTGCCTCAGCTATTGCGGCTTTATAAACCTGGTCCCAGTTGCGTTCTGCTTTTCCTTCCAGGCTTATTTTACCTACATAGGCATACCCGGTGCTGCTAAGATAATCCCGATTGATATTCGAGTCTATCAGTATATATAACGGACGGTCCTGAGGTCTGCGTTTTCTGACGATAGAGCTTGCTATTTCAAATCCCCTGCCGTGATGGAAATTGTCAGGTCCGCCAAATAAAGTACCGATACCGTTAAATATGCCTCCTATCAGGTCCAAAGGACTATCATAAGATAGTGAATTGATGACTCCTTTAAGCTCTTTCATATCAAGCTTACTATCAGGATAAAATGCCCTTTCGTAAATCCGGTTGTAGCCGGTAGGTCCATTAGGAAAATATGCTTGTATAGTACCCCAGCCGCCATGCTGATATGTTGGCAGATAAGGAGGAAGCATTGAAACCGGAGGTGTTCGAGTTTCATAGTGTGCTGTCGAATTAGTGCTGATATTCGCAATGGCGCCGGAATCGCCGCTTACTGAAATTGATTCAGAACTGGAGCTACCACCCGTAGCATTTGCGGATCCACCCTCACCATAGCCGTAGCCATAGCCCTGCCCCTGCATATTTTGGTTGTTTATTGAAGTAACCTCGTTTGTGGAAAGTACCGTTGATGGGTCACTACCGTCGGTACATGTACTGCCGTAAACACTGAAAAAATGACAAAAAATGAGCAGCAGAGCGGCTGATAATAAATTAATAAACCTTTTCATGGTCGTTCTCCTTAACAAAAATATATATCCTTTTCAGAGCAATTCCTTAAAATCCTCCTTAATTTACATAATGAAAAATGTCATTTTAAACTAATAAAATGCCTCCTTTCTTTGCTTTTATTCGTAATGTAATAATTCATTCCGTTTTCCCTTCCATTTTTTTATTTGTTGTAAAATAACTTAATACTACACATACTGATTTCTTCAAATTTGCACACCTGGCAAACGATATACGACATCTTAAACAGCACCGCACCAGTTGTTAATAAGCATATTTTATAGGACTATGTTTGTTTAGAGAAATATTTAAAGTCATTTTTTAGAATATAGGCAGGTTATGTTAATGAAAAATTATGAGTACCATAATGTTTGAAAAAGTTGTTATTCCTCTAACTGCAAGAAGTTACAGAAATATAAGAGTATGGCAGGAAAGTGATAATTTTATTTTGTTCTATATTATTTTAACATTGTATAAATACACAATTTGCCTGTTAGATTTGTTAAATAAGGAGATATATATTTGTATATAGACTGGTAATTAAAGAATAAATGCAAAAAAGGGGGGTATAGGATGAATATTATCATATCAATGAGTAAGGATAGAACGTACAGGCAAAATAAAGGATAGAGAGCCTTTATGATAAGATATTATTGTTACCGACAAGACATAAATTATGTATTTCCTCTTTTCTTTTATATTAGTTGATAAAATAAAAAATCGGGGTTTATGCGTATATTTTACATAAACCCCGATATATTCTTCGTCT
>CAYSHS010000546.1:0-349 GCA_964430845.1 uncultured Pirellulales bacterium
ATCCATCATAGGCCCGGTACCGGAGGCAGGATAAAATCATTGTAAATTATCGATTGTCAATAGTATAATGAAGCCCCGGTAAAAATAGCCGGGGTTTTTTGTTATCCGAACTGGATAGGGAAAATGATATGGGACAGGCGATAAGCAGAATAAGCATAAAAGGCTATAAGTCGATTAGAAACCTCGAAAATCTCGAGCTTCGAGATATCAATATCCTAATTGGTCCAAACGGCTCAGGAAAGAGCAACTTCATTGACTTTTTTAGTTTTTTACGTGAAATTTCTAAAGGGAGACTACAATATTTTGTTGGATATCAATTTTATTTTTTGATTTATTGTGCAATTTATCA
>CAYSHS010000546.1:359-2240 GCA_964430845.1 uncultured Pirellulales bacterium
TTCTGTATTATGGATCAAAAATAACGAAAGAGCTTTTGGGTTCAATAACTTCTTCTAAGAGAAGTGCATATTGGGAATTTAGACTTTTCACTTCAAGAGTTAATAAGTTGCTTTTTTATGAAGAAGAAATAACGGGTGGTACTAGTTCGTTATCGACTAAATGGGCGAAAGAATATGAACATGGATTATCTGAATCAGATTTATTTTCAAAAGGAAGTAGAGAGCATAACGAATATGTTGAAAAAATCAGAAACCAGATACAACCAATTATAGAAAGCTGGGTTCCGTATCATTTTCACGACACAAGTGATTTTGCAAAAGTAAAATTACCTACTTCAGAAGGTAACTATGATTATTTTTTTCAGGATGCAAGTAATTTAGTTTCTTTTTTATTTAGAATGAAGGAGAAACAACCTCGTGATTATCAAAATATTATTGATGTTGTACGTTTAGTGGCACCTTTTTTTGATGATTTTAGTTTTGATTTGAACGATGAGATAGGACAAATTCAATGGTGGTGGAAACAAAAAGGCTTAATAAATCCAGATTATAAATTTCATCCAAGTCAGATGTCAGATGGTACGTTGCGATTTATCTGCTTGGCTACTGCGTTATTGCAGCCGAATCCTCCTTCGACGATTTTATTGGATGAGCCGGAGCTTGGGTTGCATCCTTTTGCTTTGTCGCTTTTAGCTGAGATGATTAAAAAAGCTTCGTCAAAGACACAGGTTATTGTGGCTACACAATCAGCGAGTTTGATTAGTCATTTCGAAGCACAGGATATTATTGTTGTAGAGCAGAAAGATGAAGAATCAGTGTTCAGACGACTTCCACTGGAAAAACTAAAACAGTGGATTGGCGATTATTCTCTCGGCGAGCTTTGGGAAATGAATCTTCTGGAGGGTAGAGAAGAAGAATGAATAGGGTTCGTGTACTTGTGGAAGGCCAGACAGAACAGGCTTTTGTAAGAGATATTTTAAAACCTTATTTCGATTCTAATGGTGTATATTTACACGCGGTAATGTTTCGGCGAACCGGAGGGATATGTCCCTATAGCAGAGCAAAAGAAATTCTCTCAAGGTCTTTGAAAGAAGATACTTCTTTGATTTGTACGACTATGGTCGATTTCTATGGATTACCTTCTGACTGGCCCGGAAGAAATCAGGCGAAACGCTGTAAGGATTATTTAGATAAAGCAATAACCATTGAAAGCAATATTTGTAATGATATAAAAGAATGTTTGGGAGATTCCTTCAATCCATCCCGCATAATTCCATATATTCAGATGCACGAATTTGAAGCTTTACTTTTTTCATCTCCTGAGAGGTTGGCACAGAGTCTTGGTCAGGCGGAGTTATCATCAGTTTTCCAGACAATAAGGAATGAGTTTTTAAATCCTGAAGAGATTAATGACAATTATGACACGTGCCCATCGCGGCGAATCGAGGGAGTATTTCAGGATTTTAAGAAAACAATTAATGGCATAGCCGCAGCAGATCAAATTGGACTTGATTGTATGCGCAAGGAATGTCCACATTTTAACGAATGGATTACAAAATTGGAAAACCTGGAGAATCGGTAAAATTTTATGCTTAGAAGTGTAATTTTTGATTTCGACGGCGTTATAACAGATTCGGAAGTGCTGCATCTTCGTTCCTTTAACCGGGTGCTGGGGCGATTTAATGTCGAGATATCTTCGAAAGATTACTACCAGACATACCTCGGCCTCAGTGATGTCGATTGCTATCGGGCACTGACAAAAAACGGTGTGCTCAGGATTAACGAGCGGCAGATACCGGGTCTGGTCGAGCAGAAGAACCGGATTTTCGAGGAGCTGGCGAGAACCGAAGGCCGGACAATCGAGGGTGTGCACAAATTTCT
>CAYSHS010000547.1:0-2229 GCA_964430845.1 uncultured Pirellulales bacterium
GATGACAAAGAAGTATCCAGAGTTGTCAATTGGTATGAAAATCCCGGATCTATCGATAAAGAATGGGCTAAACATTTTGCAGGGAATGTAATAAATGCCGCAGACAGGCTTGAAATTGCTGATTTTGATGGAGATGGCGCACCCGATATTGCTGTCTCGGAGGAAATGTATCCAGGCTTAGAACCTGATGCCAACCTTTTTGTTTTTATAAATCCAGGGATGATTAAACAAAGTGATTGGAAGAGGAATAAATTATTTACAGGTTTCTCCATCAATAACCTTGATGCTGCAGATATCGACAATGATGGGGATATTGATTTAGTTACTTGTGAACATAAGGGAAAAGAATTCAGGCTGCTACTTTTTGAAAATGATGGGAAGGGCAATTTTACAATGCGCTCACCAGATAAAGGACATGAAAGTCATCTGGGTACACAGCTGACCGATCTTGATTCTGATGGGGATCTTGATATAGTTAGTATAGCGTGGGATAATTATAAGTATATGCATGTGTGGCGAAATGATGCTATTCATAAAGAAATCAAATGGAAACATTTATCAACAAAAAATGGAGATCTTCCTCCAACTAGCGGTGGCCATCAGCAGACCTCATGTCTTGTTGCAGACCTTGATAAAGATGGAATTAATGATTTTATTATTACGGACAGAAGTGTAATTCCGTCAGTTATATGGTACAGGTACAACAAAGGTAAGTGGGATCGGTTTATTATTGATAATTCTCCTCTCAGGATTGAGGCTGGTAACGCTAGTTTAGATATAGACAAAGATGGCGATCTGGATATTATTTTCCCGGGCGATGCAGGTAGTAACCAGATCTGGTGGTGGGAAAACCCATATCCAAAATATGATGTTAATACAAATTGGGTGAGGCATACAATTAAGAAGTCGGGGGCTAATAAGCACCACGATTTAATGACGGGTGATTTTGATGCAGACGGTGCCAACGAGCTTGTTTTTTGGAATCAGGGTGGGCATATGCTATGCATAGCTGAAGTACCGGTTAATCCAAAAAAATCTGAAGAGTGGTCGTGGAAGCCAATTTACAGGTACAATGAAGATAGCGAAATGAACCCCAGGGGAGGTATTGAAGCATACCCTGTGTGGAGAGGAAGAAATGAACATGAAGGATTAGCAAAGGCCGATATTGATGGCGACGGATTGATCGATATAGTTGGCGGTGGGCGATGGTTTAAATACCTTGGGGACGGTTTGTATCAGGAAAATATTGTGGATGCCTCTTTTACTTTTAGCAGATCATCCACCGGTCAGCTCATTGAAGGCGGGCGTCCTGAAATCCTGCTTTCACCAGGAGATGGACAGGGGCCACTTTATTTATACGAGTGGAATGAGAAAATAAATACCAGAGATAATTCAGGGTCCGGATCAGGCACATGGGTGCCAAAGATGCTGGTAGAAAAATTATATGATGGCCATACGCTGGATATTATCGACTTCAATGGCGATGGACATCTTGATATCTTTTCTGCTGAAATGAGACTCGATCCGAAAAATCCAGGATCCATCAGAATATTGCTTGGAGATGGGAATGGGAATTTTGTTCAGCATATCGTAGCCAGTGATATTGGCTGCCATGAAGGGAAAATCAGCGATCTTGATGGCGATGGAGATCTTGACATCCTGTCAAAACCTTACAACTGGGATACCCCAAGACTAGATTTATTTATTAATGAAACGAGTAAATGAGAATTCAATCTATTTCAATGAAAAAATTATCACTTCTGACTTTACATTTTGTTCTTGTTTGGATAATTATTCATCCGCAAGAAATCAAGTTTGAAACATCTGTGATTTCAAATTCTGTTGCTCTACATCCATTGATCTTTGATGTACAGAATGACGGTGTTAATGATATCGTTGTCGTTGACGATTATGTTGATAGTAAAGGGAACGATGGAGAGAACGTTAAAACGATTTACTGGTATTCTGGAGATAAACTAATAAAGAATATGATTTACAGAATCAATTATAGATCATGTGATATGGCTACTGCTGATATTGACAATGATGGATATAACGATATTATTGGTCGTTACGACACTGATGGAGATGATATGAATGAGACTGGAAGTATGTTCTGGCTTAGAAATCCATATGGTTCTAAAAAATACGATGGCAAACCCTGGGAAAAGACTGATATAGGATTCTCGACCTATGCCAAAGATATTTATGGTGTAGATTTTAACAGGG
>CAYSHS010000548.1:0-2225 GCA_964430845.1 uncultured Pirellulales bacterium
TATGACCCGCCAGGTATGTAATAAAAATCGGACCCAGCGACCAGAAAAGCAGTGTCGTAAGACATTCGAGAGTTGCATTAATGTCAACCTTTTTGATATTAATATGTTCATTCACAAACGAATCCTAAATTTGTATATTCAGCATTTTCATTACGGTTTTTGCAACTTCATCACGTGCTTTCTTTTTTGCCAGCGGCTCAACCAATTCGCGAAGAGAAATGCTGATTTTCCTGAGCTTGTCTTTATCATTTAGCAGGGAATCAATCGTATTGATAATTGGCTCCACAGAACGAAAGTACGGCATAAATTCCGGTACTAATTCGCGTTCTGCCAGAATATTTACCAATGAGAGGTATTTAGTTTTAATAAGCCACCTTCCAAATAGATGCCAGAAAAGCATACTGGATTGATACATAATAACCATTGGACATCCTGCAGAGGCTGCTTCGAGAGTCGCACTGCCACTCGCTACTATACTAAAATCGACAGAAGCTGCAGTTTTTCCAACGGAATCTGTCACGTATTCACACTGGAAATCTGGAAGTTGTGATGACTCTAAATATTTATGTCGCTCGCTGTTCAACGCGACTGCAACAAATGTCACTTCAGGGTATTTTTTCTTCAATGCGATCGCAATCTGCTGCATCGGATGCCAGAGAGACTTGATCTCAGCTTCACGCGAGCCTGGCATCAGTGCTATAGTTTTGAGTTTTGGGCTTTGAGTTATGAGTTTTTTTGTTCCTGGTTGTTTAATATCAAGCTCGTCAAGCAGGGGATTTCCGACAAAGACTGCGTCAATGCCTCTCGATGCGAACCACTCCTGCTCGAATGGTAATATGCAGCAGAGCTTATCACAGTTTTTTTTGAGCTTGCCGATACGCCAGCCGCCCCAGGCCCAAAGCTGCGGAGCTACATAAAAAAGAGTTTTTATGCCTGCCTTTTTAGCTGCTTTTGCGATATGAAAATTGAAGGCGGGAGAATCGCAGACAATTACAAGGTCGATTTTATTGCTCGCAAAGAATTGGTTTATTCTCTTAATCAGCTTATGAAAAAAAGCTATGTTTGCCAGGGCGTTATAAATCATCGATGCTTTTTCCACAGTATTTTCGAGCAGCTCACAGCCTGCGTGAGCCATTTTCGGCCCGCCTGTGCCGATGAACTCAATTGACTTGCCCCAGCTCTTTAATACGGCTATTAAATTCGCACAATGAGCATCTGCGCTAGGCTCAGCAGCACTGATAAAAACTCGATAATGTTTCTTCGATTCTGACATTAGGTGTGATTATAAACAACAAGTAAAAAAATCAAAACACTAATATTAGAATCATTAGGAATGCTTTTTCAGAATTGTAGCGTTCGTATTATTAGGATTACAATAAGAAAAGAATATTAAAACCCTGTAAAATACAGCCAATTCAGCAGATGAATTAATTAGTCATAAAGCTTAAAGCTTTAATTCTCTAATCCTCAAATTACCAAATTTAGCTATTATTATCTTCAAGCAGCTTTCTGAGGTACTCATTTTCCCGGCGTGTAGCCTCGAGGTCAAAGACCTGGTATTTGATGCACACACGCAGGTAATCCAGTGATTCCTGCAAACTGTTTATGCTTTTTTCCAGCTTTTTTCTATTTGCCTGTGCCTGTTGTGCGAGCTGTGCCAGTTTTTTATGCTGAGGGTCCGCCGCCTCTCCAAATTCCTTGACCAATTCATTGAGTTTGTCTTCCAGGTTTGTTTCATCCATCAATCACTCTCCTCAAAGATTGCCTATACTTTTCGTCACCCTGTTATATGTGGAAATTACTCTCTCATGCTTCGCAGACAAATGCCGCATAACAGAGCAGCAAAAACCACATATATAGTATATAGTGCAATATCCGTACCCGAATTCTTGAAAAGACACTTTTATTAATAAAAGCCGTTTTTTGTATTAAAAAATGAAGAATTTTTGCAATTCTTACTTCGGTTCATAATCATTGTTACAACTTTCCGGTGGTCAACTATTATATTGATTGAAGCTATATGTTGAAATAAATAAACATAAAATTTCAATGGTTTTTAGAATCGGCTCGGAAAAGTGCTCTTTATATATATTCCAATGATGTTGATAAAAATCAACACCATATTGATAAAAAACGAACGTTTTTTCTTATTACAAGAGTTTTGCAAAAATGAGAAAAGGCATATATTGTTTAAGAAAATCGTTGAACGATTTTCTTAAAATAAT
>CAYSHS010000549.1:0-2221 GCA_964430845.1 uncultured Pirellulales bacterium
GTCTTGAAGGTCTTCGATAAGTTCTTCATATTCAGCAATAGACAGAATGATAGCGGTCTTTTTCCCTTTATCGTCAACGACATATTCAGGTTTCAACTTTGGTGCTGAACGCATAATATAAACCTTATTCTTTCTGTTATTTCCGAAGGCTACTGAAAAAACTAATTTTCATTGCCTTAAATTATTATATCGAATAGGATTAGAATATGCAATAAACTTCTTTTAGAGTCATATAAACATAGATTTTTAACAAATTATTCTTACATTTCAAGTGATTTTAGGTTATGTTTTACTGGGTGCGTTAGTAACCAGGTTTGCAGTTTTGTTTACAGCCGGAGGTCCGGCAGGGAAATTTGAAGATGAAAAAAAAGAAGATTGAGCCGTTAAACATCCAGCCCAATGATTATCTTGATGATGCTCTTGATGGTATTCTTGGTGTTTTAAAACCTTTTTGCGAAAAGTTTCTAAACGATGAATACTGGGAATTATGTCATGATATGGCTATGGAGCTTTATGATTTTGAAATTCTCTCGAATAAAGGCAAGCCGCAAAGCTGGGCAAGCGGCATAGTCCATGCGCTTGGCAAGGTTAATTTTCTCAGCGACCCGTCATTTTCTCCTTATATGGAATCTTCGCAGATAGCTGATGCCTTCGGTGTATCGCAAGGTACGATGCAAAGCAAATCAAAGCTCATTCGTGACGAGCTTGATATTATCCCAATGGATCCTTATTGGTGTCTTGACTCTTTGCTTATAGATAATCCTCTTGTCTGGATGTTCGAGGTCAATGGTTTTATGATGGATATTCGCAACGCCCCGAGGGAAGTTCAGGAGCAGGCATACGAGGACGAATTAATTCCTTTTATTCCGGCTGATTTCCAGAAGAAGAAAAAACTGCAAGGCAAAACCGAAAATAATATAAAGATTATCGAATTCCCTTCAGGCAAAAATAACAAAAACAAACCCGAACCAATTCCAGAACAAAAAGACAAAGGCCCCGCTTTATTCGATAAATTGAGAGACTAAATAATGCCGACTGACGATTTACGAGATACAAGCAACGTAAAAGTTCCCTGGTGGCACTGGCACAGGCGATTGTATAACTGGGTTGTTCACTGGGCACATACACGCTACGGCATGATGGCACTGATTATCCTCGCTCTGACCGAGCCTGTATGTGTGCCTATACCAGCCGATGTGATGGTAATCGGGATGTGTCTGGGCAAGCCAAAACGCTCGCTGCGATATGGTCTGACTTGCGCGTTTTTTTCCGTGATGGGCGGAACAATTGCATTCTCACTCGGTCTGGCTATCGGACCGGAACGGATAGTAGATTTTTTCCAGCATATAGGTCTGGGTGAAAAAGCACAGCTTACGCTCGACCTCTATACGAAATATGATTTCTGGGCGATTTCCATTTCCGCTCTTACGCCCGTACCATATATGCTCTTTAGCTGGCTGGGCGGCATGGCACAGGTTTCTATAATAAAGTTTGTTCTAATAAGTATAATATTTCGTACAATGAGGTTCGGCTCCGAATCGTTTCTGTTCTTCCTGTTCGGGGAAAAGGCAAGAAGAATGATTGAAAAATATTTCAATATTGCTACTGTGGCTGTTATCATATTACTGGCTATTGCTGTTTATCTGATAAAACGCATTGGCCATGCTTTCGGTGGATAAAAAATGGACGAAACACAAAAACAAACACTGCTCAAAATCGCTCGTGATACGTTAGAAACTGTAATAACACATAAACAAAAACCTGAACCAAAATCAGACGATCCTGAATTAAACGCTCATTGCGGCTGTTTCGTTACATTGAAAAATCACGGTCGCCTGCGAGGCTGCATCGGTAGATTCATTTCAGACAAGCCTTTAATAGAATTAGTTAGTGAAATGGCGATAGCTTCTGCTACCGAAGACCCCCGTTTTTCCGGTAATCGAATAAAGCCAAACGAGCTAAACAAAATAGACATCGAAATATCCGTCCTGTCACCATTACAGAAAACCGATAACCCATTTAACCTGCGGCTTGGTATAGATGGAATTTACATCAAAAGAGGATTCGCAACAGGTTGTTTCCTGCCGCAGGTAGCGACTGAGACAGGCTGGACAAAAGAAGAATTCCTCTCATACTGTTGCGCCCACAAAGCAGGCTTGTCTCCAGACGCATGGAAAGACCCAAAAACAGAAGTGAGCCTTTTCACCGCCGAAGTCTTCGG
>CAYSHS010000550.1:0-2220 GCA_964430845.1 uncultured Pirellulales bacterium
TTCAGCTTGGTCCTCAACAAGGAGCGGCATGGCGATTATCTCGGTCGTGACGTCCAGATGATTCCCCATGTCACTGGTGAAGTGAAACTCAAATTGCGAGAGCTTGCGATGAAATCCAACGCAGATGTAGTCTTCGTGGAAATTGGCGGAACAGTTGGTGACCTCGAAAACGCGTACTTCATCGAAGCGACACGTGAGCTTGCGTACGAAGAAGGCCCGAACTCATGCTGTTTCGTTGCTCTTACTTATATATTAGAGCCGAAAACATTGGGCGAGCAGAAATCGAAAGCAGCTCAACTTGGAATAAAACAACTCATGCAATGCGGCGTACAGCCGGATATTATCGCATGTAGAGCGGGAAGTCCGGTCAACGAAAAAGCGAGGCAGAAAATCAGCGTTTACAGCAATGTGCCGTTCGAGAGAGTTATCAGTCTTCCTGATTCGGCGAGTATATATATGATACCATCAATGCTTCGCGAAAATGGACTCGATTTTCAGGTTATTCGTCTGCTGAAAATCGAGGACAGAATCAACCTGCAAAAAGAGCGAAGAGAATGGGGCAAATGGTGCGACTTCACCGAAAAAATGGAATCGCTTAATCGCCAGGTGACTATTGGAATCACAGGAAAATATATAACAGTACGTGACAGTTACGCATCCATTATTAACGCTCTCGAACATGCGGGCATTGCATTAGGCTGCAAGGAATCAATCAAGTGGATTGATACAACAGATGTAGATGACTCCAACGTAGCCAAAGCTCTCGAAGGAGTTGACGGAATAATAGTTCCCGGCGGATTCGGTACAAGAGGGACCGAAGGTAAAATCGCCTGTGTGAAATACGCTCGTGAAAATAACATGCCGTATCTTGGCTTATGTTTCGGTTTTCAAATGGCAGTTATCGAATTTGCACGTAACATATGCGGCCTGAAAAACGCCAATAGCACAGAGATTAAACCAAAATGTTCTGAGCCTGTAATAGATATTTTGCCTGAACAGAAAGAAATCGAAGGTCTCGGCGGCAATATGCGTCTTGGTGGTCACGATATCGAACTGAAGCCGCAAACGCTTGCCTGGAAAATATTCGGTAAAAAAGATTCGGTACGAATGCGTTTTCGTCATCGCTATGAAGTTGACCCGAAGTATATCGAAACGCTCGAAGAAAACGGCCTTATATTTTCAGGCAAGGCGCCGAACCAGCCTATTATGCAGATTCTTGAGCTTAAGGAGCACCCGTTCTTTATGGGCACGCAGGCTCATCCATGTCTGACTTCAAGACCCTTGCGGCCTCAGCCAATGTTCCTGGGACTTGTTGCAGCAGCTTTGCAAAAACATTATCCTAATGAAAAACTGCCGGACTGCGAAAAAGCAGTACAGATGATATAAGTTAAGTAGCACGGGCAGGATGTCCATGCTACGTTATGACAAGTCATTATATATTGTGTTAAACAAAATTATTGCTGTTCGGTTTTTTCTGTGAGCATTTTTTCAAGCTCGCTTTTGAGCTTTTCTATTTCCCTGTGAAGGTCACTGTTTTTTGCGATAACAGTATCAAGGACATTTTGAGTGTCGGTAAGCAGATTTTTTTGTACTTCAATTTCTTTCTGATGTTGCCCCCTAAGTTGTTCTATTTCTAAATTAAGCTCTTCGATTTGCTTTTTCAATTCCATATTCTCAGCGGCTATGAGCCTGCTTTGTTTTTCTGATGGTGTTTGCGGCTCATTGCAGCCTGACATTATTAACACGAGAACGCAAAAAGCAAAAATCATATATCTATTCATTACATTTTCCTTTACAGGAATTATTTTAAAACGACTTTTTTTTTGACAGCCTGAATATATCGATTATCATTATAATTTGATTTTTATAAAGGTTCTACCAGAAATTAAAAGGCTTCTGAAAAATTAAGTATAAGGAAAACAAGACTAATGCGAATCGGAATATTAGGTGCAAGTAAAGAGGAAATCGAGCATATATTGGACGATTTGAAGGAAAGCTCCCGCGAAACAATAGGAAAAAGAGATTATTTTGTGGGTTCTTTGTATGGTAAGAATGTAGTTCTGAATGTCTCCGGCTGGGGCAAAGTTGCATCAGCTTCCGCCGCTACTGCTATGATTATGCGATTTGGTATAGATTCGATTATTTATTGCGGTGTATGTGGTGCCGCTTCTGGTGAACTGAACATTGGCGATATTATTATTGGCTCGAAATTCGTTCAGC
>CAYSHS010000551.1:0-2199 GCA_964430845.1 uncultured Pirellulales bacterium
AAACATCAAGATAATTATCTACAATCAATTCTTTAAGTGAACTATAAGGTTGAGCTGTTTCGCCTGTCCAGTAGTAACATTTTTGAGATGTTCTAATAATCATTCGTTCTTGTTCGCCTGGCAAAAGCATTTGAATTCTTTCGGTAGAAGGTATATCGATTTCTACTACCCAGTTATTTACATCGAAACGGGCCAATCCCTTATCAATTATATTGGTCCATATTCCGCCATTGGAATCGATACAAAATTCTGAGCAATGTTCATTCAATTCATATGTCATTGTTTCCATCATGTTTCTCGTATCATTACCATGAAGCTGATACACACCAAGAGCATATTCGTATTGCCCCGGCTCTCGAGTACTGGCAAAAATCATTCCATCACTTTTTACAGAATGAAGCCAATTAAAATTCTCGTCGGGAATTACGTCTTCGATTTCTCCATTGGTGAGATTCAATTGAAATGGAGGACACATTTCTTTACCTCCGGCTGGCAGCCATACTTTTTGGCCGTCTGATGAAAATATTGGTCCTGAATCTTCCGAATAGTTAGATTTCCAAGCTTGAATTATATCAGTGCCCGATAAGAAATTCGGATCTCCATCTCTATTGAGTATTAAAAGTCCGTCTCCCATCTCAGTATCTTTTTTAATAAAATTCTTGACTTCGAAGAAACTTCTTCTACTATGCGAATCATAATATAATAATGAAATGTGATCAAATTGATATTCATGGTGGGCGGTAATACCTCCATCCTGAATGTTCATAAATTGAAGTTCATTTTCACTATTTATAAGCCAGGCTCCTTCGTTAGAAGGAATTACATCATTGACCGAATCCGGTAGATCAATTTTTGTCCAGAATCCATTACGCCAATACCATGTTTCAAGTAAAGTATTGTCACTATAATTATAAATACAAGCAAAAAGTGTTTGTCGAGTTGGGTCCGGTCGAAGCATAATGAGACTGCTTTCTGTTGAAAATTGTTTATAATCCCAATTGGTTCCATTGAACCAGTGTACGCCACAATTACCCGGAAAGAAAAGATTCTTGCCGAGTTGTATATTGTCACTTTTAAATTTATAAGAAGTACGGCCATGATTATAGCATGTTCCGGCAAACCATTGCTTGTCATCAGCGATGCGTTCGATCCAATTAACTCCATCATAACCAATAAGAACACTCTTACTGTGAGTAATAAACCATACTCTTCCATTTGTTTCAAAAAGGGCGGGATGGGCTCCAAAAAGTTGCGGAGAAACCTTTGAAAACTGGTCACTAATTACCTGATAAACATGACTCATATCTTCTTTTTTTGCAGGATGGTCAAGAACATACCAAACTCGATCATCTGGTCCAACAAAGACACTTTTTACTTTATCCGGCAGTATCTGCCACATTTCATTTGTTAATTCTATTGGACCGATGTTATCAGGAAAATCCATCGAATATGCGGACAAATTGAGTACTAATACGAATGATATTATATATAAACATTGCATTCCTTTTATCTGTCTGAGAAATTCGCATGCTGATTTCATAGAAATATCTCTCCTAATAATTAATTCAAACGCATGTTATCGATATTATTCATACTTATAATCGAAAGTGCTGCAATCTTTTGAGAATTAAATATCTTATTTGTAAGCATATCAAAATAATGAATACACTACAATACTGATTAATATAAAAGTAAAATGAGTTTGTTTTATTAGATCAAATATTTCTTGATCTTTATCAATAAAACCTGCTTTTATAATATTAAGACGTTAAAAATGGTAAATTTCTTACAATAATATTTAAAAAAATCAAAGAAGTTCAAACAAATTCCGGTTTTCCTCAAATTTTAATCTTTTTTACACCCAAAGCGCATAAAAAAAGCCGGACTTAGATAATCCGGCCCGGCCTTGTTTACAGATTTAAAGAATATTCAAACTACTTTGGCAAAGATACTTCAAGTTCTGCCAGTTTCTCTGGAGAAACTGTTTCTATATGCAAATCACCGTAAATGACTCGATATTCGTTGTCTGAAACCTTCCACCGCATCAGGACTTTATCAGCGTCTTTCGGGGTGACGGTTTTGCCGTAGTATTCGGGCTCTTTGCTATCACGCATAAGTCCAATGAAGAATCTATAAACCCTTCGGATGGGCGTTCCTATTTCCATAAGGTGCTTAATTTTGTCCTGCTCTGTCAAACCT
>CAYSHS010000552.1:0-2189 GCA_964430845.1 uncultured Pirellulales bacterium
GCTCTCCGAACGCCGCCGCATCACCCTTAATATGAGCATCAATCAGATTCTTGTCGGTTTCTGTCATCAACGCTGCCCGTTTACTCTACCTTCATAAACGCATATATTAGCCCCCAGGTTGACAGGAATTGAAACAAATTTTTGAAAAAAAAGAATGTTACTGCAAAGCTGGCGAACCAACCGCCGCACCAGGATTCAAAGCAAAATGCTCCTTTTGCTGAAAATCATTGTCTAATCATCACAACCTTGTACAATAACTCCAAAGAAACCTGCAATTTTATTACTTCATTTGAGGCGGAAATAATGGCTAAGGCGGATTTAGCTCCCAAAGGCGGCCGGATACTTATATATCAGACCGAAGGCGGACAGACGAAAATCGAAGTCAGGCTGGAAGGCGAGACCCTATGGCTGAACCAGGCGGATTTGGCAAAACTGTACCAGACAACCAAACAAAACGTAAGCCTGCATATACAAAACATTTATGATGAGGGTGAACTTGTTGAAAATTCAGTTGTCAAGGAATACTTGACAACTGCCGCAGATGGAAAGAACTACAAGGTAAAACATTACAACCTCGATATGATTATATCGGTCGGATACCGGATAAAATCCCATATTGCCACCAGATTCAGGCAATGGGCGACACAGAGGCTCAGAGAATACATTGTCAAAGGTTTTGTGCTGGACGATGAACGCCTGAAAAATCCGGACCAGCCATTCGATTATTTCGATGAGCTGCTCCGCAGAATTCAGGAAATCAGGACGTCCGAACGCAGGTTCTACCAGAAGATAACGGATATTTATTCGACCAGCATGGATTATGATCCTACTAATGAGATAAGCCTTATATTTTTCAAGACGGTACAGAATAAAATGCACTGGGCCATAACGGGAATGACCGCCGCAGAGATTATCCATAAGCGGGTGGATTCAGGCAAGCCGAATATGGGCCTGACAAGCTGGCGCGGCGAAAAGGTTGGCAAGGGTGACGTCGGCATTGCCAAAAATTATCTCGAAGAAGATGAGCTGCGGGCGTTGAATAATCTGGTCGAGCAGTATCTTGTCTTTGCGGAAGGCCAGGCGATGCGGCGGGTACCGATGTACATGAGAGACTGGGTAGATAAATTAAACGGCTTTCTGAGCCTTAATGACAGGGATATATTGAAAGACGCAGGCCGCATATCACATGAGATGGCCAAAGAACTCGCAGAAGCGGAGTACGAAAAGTTTAACAAAAAAAGAATCGAAATCAAAGACAAGCAGGACAGCGATTTCGATAAAACCGTAAAATTGATTGAGCAGCAGAAAAAGAAATCCGAATGAATGTTTCTGAAGAATACAAAAGACTCTATCACTATACCACATGGGATGGTTTGCTCGGAATTTTAGAAAGCCAATCTTTGTGGGCTACACATCATAAGTTCTTGAATGATTATTCGGAAACACTTCTTATGAAAGATAAGCTGATAGAATTAGCCAGGCCAATCGTTCATGAGGAAAGTCTTAAGATTCTAAAAGGGCATTCTGATCGAGAACAAATTATGAAAAAAATAGATACTAATGGCGAATTTGAGACTCAGGTAAATCATAATTCAGATGTGCTAATAAACGGGATGTATGAAAGCTTGCCTTATTATGATGGGCTATATATAACATCGTTTTGTAAAGAGAGCAAAGACGAATATATCAATGCAAACGGTTTGCTGAGTCAATGGCGCGGATATGGACAAAACGGAGGTTTTGCCCTGGTTTTTAATACACAAGGCTTGGAACGTATGCTGGAAGAAGAATCCGAGAGATTTGATTATTCTGATGGACATTTAGCTGATGTGGTTTACAGCGGTGATGAAGAACAATTCAAAAAAGAATTTGGACCTCAATTGTCTATTTTATGCGAGTATATCACAGCTATGAATAGATGTATTTTCAATGGCGCACTGAATTCTACTGTTAATAATAAAAATGCTTTGTCAGCATTTTTAAGTTGCATTAGCCGGTATAAACACCGAGGATTCAAAGAGGAAAACGAAATAAGAATATGTGCTTACCCTACGGTTCATGAAGAAGAATATTTAAACTATTATAGGTCAAATAAGAATCAACCAAAACCAGAGAAAAAACGAAAATTCCGTAAAAGTAATGGAGAGTCCGTGCCTTATATTGAATTATTTGACTCATTAGATAAAGAT
>CAYSHS010000553.1:0-2188 GCA_964430845.1 uncultured Pirellulales bacterium
TCCTGACTAATCGCGTCGAAATCGAAAAACGGCTCTGTAATAGTTCCGTCTAAACCATTAAGTGTCTGCAATAATTTTATCCTCTTTTCAAAATATACAGGATTTTGGCTACCGGTTTGAGTTGCTTTTACAGTACATTGGATATCTTCGATTTTATTGATATTAGATGTGAATTTTTTAAGAATATCAGTGTCTGAATCTTTTGCACATGCGATATTTACGAAAGATAATAATACGAGAAGTAGAAATGATATACGGCCAGCCAAAAATACATTTATATTGTTTCTCTCTTTTGAAATTGTGTGAAGATAACTCATAAATATACTCCCGGTTATAACAATTGAGGTTTTTCTTTTATAGACGTATAAGAAGCAAATTTGTTACAGTAATTTCACTTTTTTTTACTATTCAAAATCATCGTAGTAATTTGAGCAATTCCGAGGGCAATTAATGTAAATGTGAGCCAGCCTGTAAATACCATGAGAGGAATATCGGTGTTGGTGTGGCTTCCCCTGGTAAACTGCATCAAAAGTCCGCCGGGTACGAAAAATACAGCACTTAAGAAGCCCAATACACCCAGACCGGAGCTTCCATCTTCTACATTGAGCCAGGCATAAGCAAATAATGCCCACGCTGTAACTATTGCTATGGCAATAAGATGTGCCTTGAATTTCCTCATCTAAAATCTCCAATTTCAAATTTTAATATAACTTATTATCCTGCGAATAATGCCAATTATATAATATAAAAAGGAATATGGGAAATTTTTTAAAATAGCAAAAGCGAAGCTCGGAACAGCTAAGAAATAATCGTTGGCTATTCCAGGCTTCGCTCATATAAACAAAAGACATCAATCGCAAATCGAGTTACGAGCGATGAACTACGCTTGTTTTGCTTTCAGGGTGTTGAGTTTTTTTGCCAGGCGTGATTTTTTTCTCGCCGCCGTTTTTTTGTGCATTGTGCTTGTCGAAGCGGTTTTGTCTAACTTCTTTGTTAGAAGCCTGAACTGCTCTGTTGCGGCTGCGACGTCACCTTTTTCGAGGGTTTCCTCGAGATGCTTGATTTGAGTTTTTACCTGGCTCTTGCGGGCGCGGTTTATCGTTCTGCTTTTTTCGTTCTGTCTTACTCTTTTTTTTGCCTGTAAAGAATGTGCCACTTTAATCTCCTAAATTTACTTTTTTTCACAAACCCTCTTGAGAAGGGGATTCTTTTGTTTTATTTCTTAAATCGTTAACGCGCTGGCCCACGTCTTTATACGCGAAATCGCTCTGCGCGATTTTGCGAAAAATATCCAGCGCTTTGAGCGTATCACCATTTTCTTCGTAAGCACGAGCCAGATTATACCGCAAATCCTTGCCGACGGCATTATCTTTTAGCTCGTAAGATTCCAACGCGTTTTTGAGGATATCAATCGCATCGGTAAGCCAGCCCTTCATAAAAAAGCATAAACCAGTCTGATTTAGCGATGCGATCTTTCTTTTCGGGTCCTTCTGGGCTTCCTGGAATAGAGGTATCGCCTCGTCGTATCTCTTATTGCGAACCAGACGCACTGCGTAATCAAACTTGGCACCGAGATTGGTCGGATAGTTTTCCATGCAGAGACGGTAGTGCTCCAGCTCTACGAGGTTTAATTGTCCCTGTAGCTGTTCCAGTGCAGTTTTTACCTGTTCATTTGCCTGATTAGTCTGGAGAATTGCTTTGGCGTGGCGGATTTTTCTTTTTAGCTGTTTTATTCTAATCTGTCCTGCACGCTGTTTAAAACTGAAGTCGCTTGTTGATTTATAAGTGCTTTCCAGTAATGAAATTGCATCGTTTTCGCCCTGGTCCGTTTCCAGCCCTGAGAGCGCCTCTGCAAGCTCGAAAATATTTGCAGGCAGGATTGGGTTTTGTGCTACTTTTTTTCTGGCATCCTCGACTGCCTGCGCTCGATAATCATCTGTTTTGACAATCTCAGCCTGGGCGTGAAGTTTTTCCTGGTCCTCGCGGTCCTTAATGGATTTCCTGAAATCGCCTTCACCGTCATATTTGCCGCGTTCCATCGTCAGCTCGGCGGAAAGATTTTTGAATTCGTCGGCAAGATACTGGTCATCGGGTTTAAGTCTGACGGCCCTTTGACATGCGGCAACCGCTTTATCGAGCTTCCCGAGTTTTATATAAGAATCTTTTAACAGGATATAAGTGCTCAGTG
>CAYSHS010000554.1:0-2188 GCA_964430845.1 uncultured Pirellulales bacterium
GCAGAGATACGGGTCCGTCCTATAATCCCATATCTTGTTTACAAGACAGAAGACAGTGGAATGATTCCTTTATACGGCTCGTTCCTGAATACCCAGGTTTCCATCATCAGGAGCTTGACGGTTCTTCAGCGTGTGCTGGATAAACCGGAAATTCAGAATACGCAATGGTATAAAGCTCCTCAAAAGTCTCCCTTGTCGAAGTTCCGGGCAAATGCAATATCTCCGATAGAGAGACTCAGGGACAGTCTTTCCGTCAGGCCAAGGGGCCAGACCGAGATAATTGATGCCTCCTTTATAGCTGACAACGCCCAGGATGCTAAAGTAATTATGGACGCTGTTTTGGATGAGTATTTAAAATATACAAGAGATATGTCGGATGCTACTGAAAATACACTTTATAAACAGCTTGGAATACAGCACGATTCTCTGGAAACCGAAATTACTGTAGGAGAGAAAGAAATTGAAGATCTTCTTAACTTGATAGGTACAAGATCACCACAGGAGCTTCTCTCAAGCAAGAGAATTAACATAGAGCAGATGCAGGAGCGTTTGAGTGAGGTGAAGCAGAACATTGCGCTTTTGGAATGGGAGGAATCAATGAAACAGTCCAGGGGAGGCGATGGCAATGATGTACCTGAAGGCATGGCTGAGCAGCGACGTTATTACGAGGATACCGAATGGCGAAGACTGAATGTTAATATAAAAACTATCAGGCACCAGATTGAATCAAGTTTGTTCACCGAAAAGAATCCGGATATGATTAGAATGCAGGGAGATTTAAAATTCGCGGAAGAATTACTGAGCCTGCGGGAATCTCAATTGGACGAGTTGTGGAAGAAAAGCTCGGAAAATGTGATGACAGTTGCCGGGGCAGAAAGCTCTGATTACGGGGGGCAGTTTAATAACATAGAGTACCAGAAAGAACGGGCAAAACAACTGGAACAGCTTATAAGTGAAAATATAAAAAAGAGCCAGGCAGAATTTAATGAGCTTTCTAATAGATTCCTGACGATCGAGAAAAAGAGAAGTGAATTGTCTCATAAGCGTGATTTATTCGAGGATGTTCAACGGCGTTTGGATCAGAAGAACATGGAACGAAATGTCCCCGGAACAATTGAGGTATTAATGAGTGCTTTCGTTCCGTCCAAACACTACAATGACCGCAGGGTTGTATATTCAGCGATGGTTTTATTTATGGCCTTCGGTATCGGCTGCGGCACAGCTTTTCTGAAAGCCGGCAAAAACCCGGTTATTCTTACTCCTAAAGACATGCCGCTTCCGATGAGAGTTCCAAACCTTGGAACTATACCTTTGATTCGTTTCAAAAAACCGTTAGGCAGATCGCTTCACGATGAAATTGAAAATAATCAATTTTTATTGATGGAATCTGTGCGTGTTATGCGTACGGCACTGTTATCCAGGCTGAACGACCAAAGCAGTGCCACTGTTCTTATTTCCAGCTCTACGGCGGGGACGGGAAAATCAAGCTTTACAAAGGTATTAGGCAGGTGTATGGCTCAGACCGGTAAGAAAGTTCTTTTGATAGATGCAGATTTTCACAAGATGACTCTGACGAGATGGTTTAATCTTATGGATAAACCCGGTTTTCTCGACAGCCTGGATCCCAGGTCGGGAGAAATGAATATATTCTCTACGGAAATACCCAACATGGAAATCCTGCCTGTTGGAAAACGGGACAAAGGCGTTATGTTTGAAGAAATTGCGAATGGCTCTTTTAAATCTTACCTTGATGAGCTGCGTAAACGATACTCTTTCATCCTGCTGGATTGTTCTCCCATTATGCCGATAGCAGATGCAACAATAATATCAGGTCAGGTGGATGGTACGATTATGGTCGAGCGTGAGCTTGTTTCGCGTCGTGAAAGTATAATGACTGCGATTGAGCGTTTGAGCTCTGCCAAAGGAAACCTTTTAGGTATTGTCTTTGTCGGCTCACCTGATGAGAAACGATATGGATACGGTTACAGCAGCTATTACAATTCAGGAAAGAAATAAGATAACTGTTTCTGAAATTACTTCTAAATTACGTTCCATAGCAGTTGCTTCCCTGGCAAAGATGTATCGTCATCAAGAGCATCTTTTCACATTCCGACTTCGTGAAAAAGATCAGGTAGAAATTCTGTAAGGCGTAGTGTGCATTCATCCATAGTTTCGATTGCCGAGCATC
>CAYSHS010000555.1:0-2188 GCA_964430845.1 uncultured Pirellulales bacterium
AAAATAAAAACAACCAGTAGGCGTTCAGACGCCTGCTTTATGGAGTATAATCATGAAAAATCCAGTTACAAAATTAGCCACAGCGGCGATAATTGTTATTGCTATATTTATAGGTATGCACTTTATTGGTAATCCATTTGGTGCAACTTATACTTTTGCTGATATATTAAAGCCTATCCTTAATGCAAAAACAGTAGAATTTGATATTATTATTGGTGATGAGGAAACGGGAGTAAAAATCCACGATATTGTAAAAGGCTCAAGGATTAGGCGAACTTCCGAAGGTATTAATCAAGCGTTTATCATTGATTTCGAAGCTTCAAAAATGCTGACACTGGAAACTAAATCCAGGACTGCAGTTTTTATTAATTTGAATAATTTAGGTCAGGTTCCGGAAAATTATTTTGACAGGCTCAAGGATATTGTAAGAGTATTGGAGAGTGATCCGAATTTTGTCGTTGAAGAATTAGGCGAAATGGAAATTGAAGGCCAGCAGTCAGTAGGATTTATTGCATCAAGTACGGAAGCTGAAATTATAATATGGGCTGATTCTGAGACTGGTTTGCCTGTTAGAATTGAGCAGGACGAGAAACAATTCAAAAGTATATGCAAGAACTTTATTTTCAATCTTCAACTGGATGAATCATTATTCAACATGGATATTCCTGAAGGCTATTCTCAGACACAAATTGAAATAGATTTAAAAGCCGGTTCTGAGAACGAATTTATTGAAGGATTAGGTTTGTATGCAGAGCTATTTAATTATGGAATTTTTCCTGAAGATATTTCTGTCGAATCATTCATAAAGAATAGCAAAAAAATAGGACTCATACTTTCCCGTCTCGATATGAGCGATTCTGAAAAATTGGCGATTAGTTCAAAATTATCTCGATTCATAATGTTCATTCGCTTTTTCGAAGGTGAAGGAAAATGGCACTACGCCGGAGTCGGAGTTGAGCTTGGAGATGCAGAGAAAGCTATATTCTGGTATAAACCTAAAGAATCACAAACATGGCGTGTTGTTTATGGTGATTTGTCGGTTCAGGATGTCTCTGAAGAATATTTGCCCGAAACGAAACTATCAGATTTGCAAAGTAAAATTCTTGAATCTTCAAAACAATGGGAAGATGTTACTTTTACGGGCACAGAAATTGATAGTTGGTATGTTACCTCACCTGATAAAATCGTTGCATATTCTAATATTACATTAACGAAAATAGCACAAGATGCTAACGTTATGTATATCAAGCTTCCATATGCAAGCGCTACTTTAGATAAGGTAATACTTAATGATGAGCAGATAACGTTCGAAAAGATAATAGATGAACGTTATGAATTATTCTTGCCAATTTCGGAATTGCAAGAAGGTACTTCGATAGTAGAATGTGCATGGTCGTTACCATTAGAGACACTTAAAACAAAAGATGGCGGCTATAGAACAAAACTCCAGGGACTGCTCCCTGTAGAGAGTTTTGAACTATCAACCGTTCTTGAGCCAGGCTGCGGTTCGCAACATTCGTTGGATTCTTCACAAAGCCAGGTAAATTACTTCAAGACAAGTTCATTCTTTTCTTTGTCCGAAAGTGGTTCGTGTGGTTTTTTAATGAAGAAAATCGAGTAGCTTAAGAGAATAAATAAAACAAGAATAATTGAGCCGATGTTATTTATATCGGCTCTATTTTTAGTTGCAGGATTTTTTTTGTTTCTGATGTGATTTTGGTTTTTTCACTGATTCTAAAAGGGTAGAGCCAGATGATTTTTTCAGAATCTGCAATAACAAGTGTTTTTATTCGGATTTCTTCTGTTATATGTTGAGCAGTTAAAAATTTGCCAATCTTCTTTTCTTTTTTTTGACCAAATGGAATGAACCTGTCGCCTTCCTGACGGAAACGCACAATTAAAGGCTGCTTAACTTTGTTAAAATCAAACCATTCAATTAAGGATGTTTTGGACTTCAGGAATTGTTTGAAATCAACTTCAGCGTTTTTGAGAATGGCAGCCTCGATTGTAAATTCGTTGAATACTGTTTGGCCCGGGATTATGAGATTAGCCGGTCGAGGGCAATCAGCAGGAGAATATGATGCCCTGCGATGATTAAACACTAAATGCTCATATTCTGTATAGACATCGAATCCGTTTGGCAGTTGGATTGTTTTTCGAGTCGAACCCTGTTTTGCCAGTTCTATTA
>CAYSHS010000556.1:0-2175 GCA_964430845.1 uncultured Pirellulales bacterium
GTCAGGATAGACGAAGGGACAAAATCCGCAGTAAGCGAAGCCATGGACGGCGTAGTGAAGAGAATATGCCGTCCACCTGCCATTATATCTTTTTATATGTTTCATGTTTTCATAAAGAGGATAAACATTTTCTTCAGTTCCAAGGCTCTCGGGATAATCTTTTCATCTCATGAATTCCCTCAACTGCAAAAAATATTCCTCATTTGTATTTTCTAAATCTTTCATACGCACAATGTCTTAGCCATACCGCATAACGCAAGACAACAACTCGAAATGTGGTCTTGCAAACTCAATCAATCCTTCACGCTACATGAGCGAATTCCACACCAAAAGAAGAAATTCAAGTTCTGAATGCAGGGTAAATAGGAATTTTGAGTTCCTTTTTCTAAATACATTCTACATTTCAATGACTTAAACAAATATAGCGAATATCTAAAAATCAAGCCTTGTAGTTGCCTGTTGACATCTGAACTGGTAGTTCCGATGTCAACCTCACTGAAATCTGATAACCTTTTAAATATCAATAACTTATCAAATTGGCACGAGTATTGCCCTTCAAAACGCCAAATATAGCGGAGCTATTTCTCGCTACAGATGTGGTAGTCGAAGAAAATTGCGGAGACGCCTGAGGATTACTGATAAAAAAAGCAGGAGCGTGGCCAACAGCATAGCAGCTAAATATATAAACGTATTCGTGAACTTTCCACAGAAATATAAACAGCTTCCGCACTTAAAATAGACAATAAAATGCCATTACAGGAGCAAAATATGGAACCAAAGGCCAACCCGGTATGCAAAAGAGGAGAAAGAAACATCTTCTGTCCCTTTTATAGCGATTGCCTTGATCATGCGGTAAACCAATTCTGGCAGCACTGGAGTTGCACTCAGTGCCTATACAGGAAGATAAAATCGTTTGAAGAAGTAGAATACGGTGTCAATGGCAAAGAACGAGGCCAGGGATTTCTCATCGAACACCGTTAAAAGGACTAGGGGAAGGGGAGTAAAAACTTTGATTGATAGTATGATAGACGATCCAGCGAGATTGATTTTCCGACTTATTGTGGCGGCAATTCTAGGCGCCCTCATCGGCTTCGAGCGTGATATCCACGGCAGGGCAGCCGGATTGCGTACTTGTTTGCTTGTGAGTATGGGAGCCGCGGTTTTTATGATTCTGTCCGAATTCGTTTCTTCATTGGGAAATCGGACATCAATGTCCGATCCCGGGCGTATTGCCGCTCAAATAGTTACAGGCATCGGATTTTTAGGAGCCGGAACGATCATAAAAGAAGGGCTGACAATTCGCGGGTTAACAACCGCCGCATCTCTGTGGGTCGTGGCTGGAGTAGGCATGGCTTCAGGTGCCGGATGGTATATGCTTGCAATCACTGTGACCCTTATTGCCCTGTTCGGTTTGGTTGGACTCCAGTACCTTGAAAAGTTCTACCAAAAAGATTCCTACAGGGTCCTTACAATTTCCACCACCAATGATACGGATTTAACAAGGATAATTGATACCGTGAAAAGTAAAAAGCTCAAAATAGTCTTTTTTGATATAGATCGAAATTATGTTACCAAAACTACCACGATAAAGCTTTTGATGCGACTGTTCTATAAGGGTATAACCGATAAATTCTCCCATGAGATCATTAAATCCCTTGAAAGCGCTAACGTTCCGTTAAATTTCATCAGGTGGGATCGTCCGTGAGCGGAAAGGGCAACAACAGGTCTTTTCGGAATCTCATATTTATAAACCCAAATCACCATAATTAACCATAAGTTAACTATTCAGGAGGAACGCCATGAACTTCAACGAGATCAGAAAAATGGCCAAGAATATGAATATAACCGCACATGGGATGAAAAAAATCGATTTGATCAGGTCCATCCAGCGAGCGGAGAACAATACCGATTGCTACGGTACCGATCGAGTGGAAACATGTTATGAAGATACATGTCTGTGGAGGGATGACTGTCTTTCTTTAAATTCAAAGAAAGGCAATCTCCTCAAATAAGAAAATCCCTCTTGCGCTGTCATTTCTTTCTGTAAAAACCCTCTATACAGCTATTGATAAGCGTGCTATGTGCTGTTAGTGAAAAAAGTTTACGGACCTGTGGAAACAAAGGGCGATTAAGCGATGTTCAAAAAAATCCTATACCCAACCGATTTTTCAGATG
>CAYSHS010000557.1:0-2170 GCA_964430845.1 uncultured Pirellulales bacterium
TTTCAAATCTGAGGGACATATCAGATATTGAATTACTAATCATAGACAACTGTTCAGATGATGGGAGTTGGCAGTGGCTATGCGATAACTTATCTCGGCCCAACGTGCGACTAGAGCGAAACCCTTACAATCTCGGTATAGAGGGGAATATCATTGAGTGCCTAATGCATGCAAACGGGAAATATATATGGCTCATTTCGGATCATATGCATCTGCACTGGCAAGAGGTGATCAATCTTATCAATAAACTCCGGAATGGCCTTGAATTTACATTCGGATACGCACGCATTTCCCAATATGCTTCCGTCCTGGATTCTCTTTACACCCCGACGAGAGTGGATGCTGTAAGCGAAAATCGTTTGGGACAGCTGCTGTTTTTTTTCAGCAACATAAGTGCATTTATTGTTAGCAGAGAGTACATTGCCAAATGGGGACGTCTTTTATTTAGGTTTTCAGGGTATAGCTATCCGCACCTGGGAGCATTTATGGGCGCCTCCAGTAGCAGCACTTTGATAGAAACCGGTTGCCTTTCAGAGTTTTCAAGCGCAAGAGCGGATTATTTCCGCATATCATATGATACATTTCGCAGTCGATTTATTGGGTTTGTACGGGCAATTAAAGAGATAGGCAAGCACAATGAGGGCTTTCGTGGTAGAAAAGTCAGGAACGGTGCCCTTGGTACACGATCTATCGTTGCATCCCTTGCATCAGAATCAATGGCAGCATTATGTTTTCGAAGCGAGAATCCTGTGAAGCCGTCTGAGTTTGGCTTTTGCATCCGGCACTATCCCGGAAAAATCCGCTTATTCTTGTTACCATGCTGTTTATTGTCTTTATTCCCACAAAAGCAACGGATGCTAATGGCAAAAATGTTATTTAAGACCCTTTTCCTTCGGAAATATAACATGTTGAAATATAAATATACTCAACAATTTTCATCCGACGCAATTCTAGAGTAGCCACCAAGAAAGAACCATGGAACAGAACTATGATTTAATTTGGCATCATCCACCATCATAGATTTCCGCAAGCGAGCAAGAAACTATCCTCTTCAACAAACCAGAATGAAAAAAAGACAAGTTTTAATCAATGCGGCTATGTCAGTCCTTCAGATTGCCTCTATTGGCGTTGTGATTTTTGTTCTTTACAGGTTTTTGCTGACCACGATAGGTGTGAAAAAATTGGGAATATGGTCTTTGATTTTATCAACCACCTCAGTAGCTCAGGCAGCTAACTTCGGGCTTTCCGGGAGCGTTGTAAAATTTGTAGCGAAATATTCTGCGCTTAAAGAGAGACGAAATGTATCCCGGGTAATCGAGACTGCTGCTGTTTCTTTGGCTGCTTTTGTTGGCCTTGTTCTGTTAATAAGCTATCCCGCAATTAAGAAGATCCTTGGTCTTGTTGTGGAAAACGAGTCATTGCCCATGGCCCTCGCGATCTTACCTTATGCTCTATTTTCTCTCTGGCTTATGATGCTTCTCTCTGTTTTTCAATCCGCCCTCGATGGTCATCAGCGTATTGACTTGCGCAATTTAATACTAATCTGCAGTTCCATCCTAAATTTGATCCTCTGCTTTGTATTAGCTCCATCTTATGGCTTGATGGGCGTGGCTTATGCCCGGGTGGCCCAGATGTCCGCAACCCTCCTGGCGACCTGGCTTGTATTAAAAGTGTATGTTAAATTGCCTATCATTCCTTGGCGGTGGAACAGACGGTTATTTGGGGAAATGGTCAGGTATGGTTTAAAGTACCAGACGATGTCAGTATTCACCATGTTGTATGAGCCTATTACAAAGGCTTTGCTGAGCAAATTCGGCAGTCTCTCTATGGTCGGCTATTATGAAATGGCAAACAGGATGGTACAGCAGTTTCGTTCCCTTGTTGTCTCTGCAAATCAGGTGCTTTTTCCAGCAATTGCAGATCTAAAAGAGAGAGAGCCCGGAAAAATAAATTCGGTGTACCGAACTTCCTATGAATTGCTTTTTTATCTAGCGGTGCCGCTGTATTCTTTGATCAGGTGATCGACCAGTTCACGAAGGACATGCTGGCCAAAATCGGCCGCGCCGTAGCGAACCATACCGATCCAACGGACCAATTGTATGTCGCGCAGAGTGCCGCGCGAGCGCTTGATGTTCGGCTCCAGCAGAAAGACCGTCTCGCCGTATCGGCG
>CAYSHS010000558.1:0-2166 GCA_964430845.1 uncultured Pirellulales bacterium
TTCGGTCATAACTACATCACCGGACAGGTAAATCGCTTCAACAACTCCGGCTGACAGAATTTCGTCAAACCTGCTCTTACTTTCGTTTGGCTCACTCTTTTGTCCCTTATTCTCAGGCAGAAATATCACTGCATTTTCAGCCTGCAATTCGAACAAGAAAGTTTTACCATCGAGCTCCTGTTTTTGCGAGAGGTAAAATCCACCTGTTAACGAAGCAACATTATCCTTAACTTCCAACTCGAATCCCTTTTTACTGGTGGGCGCCAAAATTATAGGATATCTAAAACGCGTCTTATCAATCCTTGCAGGCTCTGCCAATTCACCAGTCTGCGCTACAGAAACCTGCCTGGCATTTAATCCGAATAACACGGGTCTGGCTTCAGCATTTACAGGACCAATCCCTGCCGGTTGTAACGTACTATATGCACTCGCATATATTTCCAGGCCGCGAGGGTCGGACGTTTCTTTTCTGTCTGCCGTTATAAAAACATCGCCGGTAACACTAAACCATACCGCCATACGTGAGTCTTCCAGGTTCGGAATTACCCTTCCATATTTTTTAAGACGAACCTGGCCATCGAGATAACCAGTCATTGTGTATTTGATATTGTTATCGGTATTTTCCGTAGCTTTTACAAGCCATATAACCGCTTTTTCGCTTGTATATTCGGATTGCCCGACTGTCATTGAAAAACTGTCCTGAAATACAAGAATTTGCCCGTTTTCTTCGTATTGAAAAGTGATTACATCCTTTCCTTTCATGTACAAATCCTGAACTTCAGAAGTACCTTCATTTGTTTTGACAGGAGCCTGAGGATTATTGCCTGCAAAAGACACTGCTCCCAAAATAAAAGCTGCAAGAAAACAAAATAACACATACGAAGCAATCGTTCCTCGATTCGCGAGTACCGACTCGCGAGTCACAGAGAGGAAACGATTATCCAGACCCTCGTTTATTTCTCCTTTCCAATGTGTCTTTATTTCAAAACCTGCCTTTTTTATCATCCGTATTCTCGTATTTTGTGATACAGCTCGAACAAACAGAAATCCATTTCAATCTCACGAGATTATAGCCGCATATTCCATTAAAGCCAGTAAATTTATGTAAATACACAGCTTTTAGCTAAAAAAAGGACAATCATTTACTCTTAAAATCCATAAATATTATGAGTTCCCTAACAGAAAATAAAATATTCTCCTTTTCTCTAACATCCTATATAATTATTTGAGGTACTTGACTAAAGATTACAAATTGCATTTAAACTATAGGAGTATAACCTATGAACAATCATTCAAACGTTCGACTGAATAGCCATCATCACATCCTCATATACCTGATTTGCATGTTTCTGACTGGAGTGACTCTTCTTCCAGGGCTTTGTGGTTATGCTCTAAACAATCCTGACTCCGAGAAAATTACAGCCATCGAGCGACAAGCTCCCATTCGGTTATCTTACGATGCACCTGTGTCTGCCAATAAGATAATTGAGCTTGAAGATCTCGGCGACCACCAGGTTATCCAGCGTACTATTGGCACCACACAGGGAACAGTGAAGGTATTGGGAAAATTTAGCCATGCCGACGTCTCTCATATTGAGGCCCAGGTTGTAGATTTCACAACAGGTAATATGATTGTTACATGGCAGAAGATACCGTTTGAGTTGACTACCGGTAACTTTTCCGGCACAATCACAGCTCCACAGGGATACTGGTATCGGCTTGTTGTACGCGCGTTGAGCAGTACTAATGTTGAGCTGGGCAGGACAAACGGAGCCAACCCATGGGGCGTGGGTATTAACATTCTCTGCATCGGCCAGTCGAACATGGCAGGCAACGGCAGTATCCATACATATCACAGCCTGGACCACGAAATGGCTGGTCTTTACAGTAACAACAAGCGATGGAAACAATTTGAAGAGCCTTATGACGAAGGTGGAATCAGAACAGACATCGATTACGATTCGTGGGTAGGAGTTTCCATGATTCCATATCTGCTTAATTCTCTTGCCCATACACTCCCCGGGATTCCCATAGGGATAATACCAGCCGCTAAAGGCAGTACGGCTATTCACGGAACAGAGAAAACATACTGGTTATACCGTGATGAAGTGAACCATTCCTCTTTGGATAATCGGTTTGGTTGCAATCAATCAAACCGGATTGAAA
>CAYSHS010000559.1:0-2157 GCA_964430845.1 uncultured Pirellulales bacterium
TCTGCGGCTTCTTCTAATGAATAAAACATTCCTGACATAATCACCTTTTCTCCAAAAACACAATTAGCAAGGGATAAGTATATAAACCCCCTAAACTAAAAATATTGTATAATAATCCGGGTGATTTTGCAAGGTTCTTTATTGATTCGAAGCAATTATTTAACTTCCGACATAATGTCTTCCGTGCGGATTACTTTCCCTTCTTTATCATAATAATAGAGCACAATTTTTCGGACCTTCAGCTTGTCGGCGGTAAAAGGAGGTTTTTCGTCAGGATTTTTTAATACATAATAAACTGTTTGAAACGTTTCTTGCGGCTGATATGCATTATCTATATAGATCCTGTAAATGATTTCTCTTTCGGCAATGATACCGGACGAAGATAGTTTTTCATAGATGTTTAATGTTTCATCCTTATAGCTTTCTCCGGCATACCATTCTATAGCCGTCAAATCCAAAGGATGAAAAGCAGATGCCTGATATGCGGGCAACGAGCCAACCGTTTGCCACCATTTTACATATGCCTGAAGCACTTCTTTATGCAGTTCAGTGGATTTCTCGCATTCTCTCAGGCTTATACCATTTTTAATACACACTGAGTTGAAAGGAACGCGATGAGAATTAATATGTAATTTTTCACCTATCTGGATTTCCCTGTTCAGAGAGATTTGGTTACGCCGAATGCCTTCGATTAACCATAATGCAATCATTCCGTCGATGCAGTATTGGCCGGCATAAGATGAAATATTAAGACTTGGCATGCCCTGATGCAGGCTGTTATTTTTCGCAAGTTCCAGAAGGAATGGAACATCTTCCCACGCAAAGTTCGGATAAAAACTATTAAAAGTTATCAAATTAGTTTTTAAACCGAGTTTTTGCTCTTTTTCTGTGCGGTTGTTCGCGCTTAAATAAGTTTGATACAAATCGGTAACTCTGAGGCGATGCTCCTGTAATTCGGAAATTGTCTCAGATGTTTCTGGAGATTTCAAAATTTCAATTTGAATCGCTTTGCTCTCCAATAAAACAGGCTTTTCTGCCTTGTTATTATTTGGGATACTATAATTTAATTTTCCAGACCATCCAAAACTGATATTGTGTTTACCTGCTTCTAAAACTAATGGCTTAGAGTCGTCTATAGTGACCCAATGTTTGGGTTCAAGAGATATAGGCATAAATGCACCGACCTGAATCAGCCAGTCTGTAACATTATGAACTGCTATGCCTCCTGTCCATTCTGGATTAATATAGCGGTACCATTGCTTATCTACTTTTAATTGGCAATTTTGATGCACAATGTCTGCCATGTGTAAGGTTACATTTTCAGGCTTAACTCCCAATAACGTAAACAGCTTTGTAAGATAAGGATTTCCATCTCCTATATTAACGATATAAGCCTTAAATTTCGATATCTCGGAAATTTGCCACTGTTCTTTTTCCATCAGAAGACGGCACTCTATTCCCGCGATATTACGTTCCGGTTTTATTTCATTTGCATCGCTGCCTGAATTTGTTTGCGATGAGAAAACCGGGATCATCGCAAAAAAAATCCAGGCAGGAATGATAAGTAATGTAGCACTAAATATTTTCTGGTTTTTCATTTTGGTTTTCTTTCGATATAACTTAAACAATAATTATCATGAACGCCAGAAGTAATGCCATTTATATTCGAGATCTATGCTTTCACCCGGTGAGAGTTTTATATTCCATTTGATCTCGCTTATAGTATTAAAATGATACCACCAGTAAGGCCAGTTGTACCAATTCCACCAGAACGGGAGACTGTCTGTATCTATCCATTCTCCTTCGTAGCCGCCTGTATGAGTGATTTTACCATCGTTATCGGCGCTATCGATATTTCCCAATACTGAACGCTTTATCTCAAGTTCTATGGTATCGTTGCGGTGGTTAGTCAGTGAAATTGTCCCGGTCAGATTGCTGCGCGAGTAAGTATAATCGTTCCACCTGGCCGCATTGGGAACACGCTCTGTCTCATTATCGAGCTTTTTGACGGAAATATCAATGGCAGTAGTCAGGTCGAGGTCACTTGCTGCGCCAATCGCGGTATAAGTCATCATACCCTGGGCAATAATACGTCCGTCACGAAGTATCAATGCAGGAGCGGTTGTGAGGGGACTTGCGTTTGGTGGCGTCGGTCCA
>CAYSHS010000560.1:0-2155 GCA_964430845.1 uncultured Pirellulales bacterium
TGCATTGTAAAAGATTTACGCAAGGAATTCGTGGAAGATTATCTCTGGCCTATGCTCAAAGCCGGTGCGGTTTATGAAAACGGCTATCTGCTCGGAACGAGTATTGCCAGACCTCTTATCGCGAAATACCAGGTCGATATAGCTCATGCTGAAGGAGCAACAGCCGTAGCGCATGGAGCGACGGGCAAAGGTAACGACCAGGTGCGTTTCGAGATTACATTTATGGCTCTGGACCCATCGCTAAAGATAATCGCGCCATGGAAAGACCCGAATTTCAAGCTGACTTCACGCGAAGCGGCGATTGATTATGCCCAGCAGCACAAAATTCCAATCGAGCAAAGTAAAAAGAAGATTTACTCTCGCGACCGCAATTTGTGGCATATAAGCCATGAGGGAGCCGACCTTGAAGACCCGGCCAATGAGCCAAAAGATGATTTGTTCGTGATTTCCAATCCAGTATCGAAAACTCCTGACACGCCGGACTATGTAACCATTGGTTTTGAGCAGGGCATCCCAGTCAAACTAAATGGCAGAAAAATCAGCGGTGTAAAACTTATCGAAGAACTGAACAAAATTGGCGGCAAGCACGGTGTAGGGCAGGTGGACCTTGTCGAAAACCGACTCGTCGGCATAAAATCGCGAGGCGTTTATGAAACTCCCGGCGGAGCGATTCTCATGGTTGCACACGCCGCGTTAGAGAGCCTTACACTCGATAGAGACACCGCGCACTATAAGCAGCAGGTTGCGTTGAAATATGCCGAGCTGGTTTATAACGGCTTATGGTTCACTCAATTGCGTGAAGCTCTCGATGCCTTTGTAAATTCGACACAGCGAAATGTTACAGGCGAAGTGAAAATAAAATTGTTCAAAGGGAAATGCAGCTTAGCAGGCATTACAAGCCCATTTAGTCTTTACCGAACCGATTTAGCCAGCTTCGTAATGGGCGCCGAATACGACCCGACAGACGCAACAGGCTTCATTCGCTTATTCGGCCTGCAGGCAAAAGTCGCCGGACTTGTTAATAAAAAGAAAAAATAAATAGTTTATATTGCTGTAAAATGGTTGCCTTAAGTGAAATAAGAGAATTTGGTAAGATGATTGGCGAGCAGTTTCATGCTGAACGTGTGATTCTGTTTGGTTCTTATGCCAATGGTGAATTTACTTCTGATTCTGATGTTGATTTATTGGTTATTGGTCAATTTAAAGGCAGAAGTGTCGATAAATCAGTTGAAATCAGGATGAAGTTGAAGCCGCATTTTCCTGTAGATATTCTCATCAGAACTCCGGAAAAAGTGCAGCAAAGAATTGAAATGGGCGACTGCTTCATGCAGGAAATCATGGAAAAAGGCAAGGTACTCTATGAAGCAGATAACCGCTGAATGGATAGAAAAAGCCGAGAACGATTTTTCTACTGCTCAAAGGGAAAGTCGTGTTAGGAAAAATCCGAATTATGATGGTATCTGCTTCCATTATCAGCAATGTGCTGAAAAATATCTTAAAGCTCGTTTATGCGAAGCAGAAATAACCTTTGGTAAAATACATGATCTTGTAGTGTTATTAGAACAAGTTCTCCAAGTTGAATCTAATTGGGAAACGTTCAGAGAAGACCTTGCGTATTTATCGGATTTTGCAGTAACTTTCCGTTATCCAGGTGAATCTGCGGATAAGGAATCTGCAAAAGAAGCGAAACGGCTTTGCAGCTTTTTTCGGAAAATAGCTCGAAGCTCATTGGGATTACCATAGAATACATAAAAATGATGACTGAGCAGAAACATACAAAATTTAGGATTCTTCGTAATGTAATATCCTGTGTTTTATATATTATAGCTCTTTCTTTTGTTTTAGTTCTGTTTGGTATTGTCGAGAATATAGTTGCAAGAAGACATTCTCTGCCTTTGAATGATCCAGGTTTTTGGATAGAGCAATTTCAAAATAATATTCATAGTTTCATCTTTTTTATTACCTGCCAGTTCGTAGCCGCTTCTTTAATCATTAAGAATCTTTCGCTGAAAAAATTGTTTGTATTGACTTTTGTCTGTATAGTTATCAATCATTGGTTAGAAACTTCGATATCAAATCCTGTATTAGGATTTTTCTGGATATTTTTATCTGTAGTTATTGCTTATGTTATTCCTGTTTTGATACTTTTCTTCAT
>CAYSHS010000561.1:0-2148 GCA_964430845.1 uncultured Pirellulales bacterium
CCAAACAACCACAGCGCAATTCAACCAAGTATAGATATTGACTTCTACAACACCGGTTTTTGCATGAACGTTTGGTGGTCAAGGGCCAATAAAAGTGGATTCGAAAACAGTGAAGAAATAGATTATAGCCTATACTACTGCAATAGCTTTTTTAAGACTGAAAGTTTTGCTACAGAATATATAATTGGTTGGATATATTATAGCTACCCAGATGAGCCAATAAGAGTTGCTAATATGCAGGAAGTCTATGCAACTCTCTCATGGCCGAATATTTGTCCAGCAGGTCTGGTTCCAAGCTATACAATCGTATCTACGTGGCCTTCCGAAAGCGAATCGGATATTAGGGATTATAGCGGTTGGTTACACATTTTAGGGCTTGGTTATGATTTGACGGTACCAGCTTTATTTCCAGGAACCAAAGAGCAAATTTTACATCTTTCAGCAGAGACAATTTACAACGACGGTGCTTATGGTAAAGAGATAGATCATGATTGGTCACATGCTGTCTTTGGCATCTCAACAGGCTTCGACCTTGGCAATAATATGATATTTACACCAGGATTTTACTATCAATCGTCGTGGGATGATTCTGTCAATACTTCAGACGAATACTGGACTAGTTTGAGTCTGGCATATGCATTTTGAGATAGCCGTGCAGTAAGTTTATGTTGTTCTTTATAAAATACACGCTGCGACCCTGATGGTTCAATTCCTGGCTGGCTGAAAGCGTTAAATCCCAAAGTTTTGCAAAGCAAAACTTTGCTATCAATCATTGAAACGATGTGTGTGAATCATACAATTTATGGGATCTGATTAGAGTAACATTCTTCAATGAGGCAACACGAAAAGTAAGAATGATTGTCGCGGATCAATTCTTTTGCGATACCATACTTCTATCCATATCAATAAATTATATTGACAGCCATTGTTCTATTGGCAATTGATTAACCGATTGGCGGAGCACAGGATCAACGTTGGTATATATTTTTTGTGTGAGAGTTGGCGAGGAGTGTTCCAAAAGCCTTTGTGTTACGGCAGTAGAAACACCCCTCTGGGCTAATAGTGACGCAAATGTCTTACGAAGATCGTGAAACTTGAAATCTGGCAATTCTATCTTTTTACAAATTTCTTTCCATTTTCTATGCTTGAATTTATCCGTAAATAAGAATTCTTGTTCATTAGAAATACCATCAACATAGAGTTTAAGTTCTCTTATAATTTGTGATGGCAAAGGACGTGATGCCATGCTCTTTTTTGTCTTCTGACTTTTGGTTGCTAAATTGCTGTTTATAAAATCAATATCACTTATTTTTAAGGATTCAATATCGCCTCTTCTCAGACCTGTTCCTAACGCTAATAAAATACGTAAATGTAATGTCCGATACGATTTAGTAAGTGACAATAGCCTTTTTATCTGAGGTTCGTTCAATGATTTTACTGGTCGTTCATCTTCTTTTAAAAGTTTGATTTTTAAGCTGCCGTTCGTGTATTTCTTTTGTTGGCACCAGCGAATAAATGCTTTCATATTACGGATGTCTTTATTAAGGGTGGTACGTTTAACTTCTTTACCTCTATCTAATATGAATCCGTCAATATTATTCTGAGTTAACTGTCTTGAACTTATTATATATGTAAGTCGATGAAAGTTTCTCAGAGTCAATGATATTTCATAAAGCGATGATTCGGTAATACCTTCAACGGTTTTATCTTTATGATATTCTTCAGACATTTGTAGCCAATCTGCAACTACGATCCCAGTGAAAACATCTGAGTTCAACTGAGTATATTTAATCTGTCGATAATGTTCAGCCAAGGCTTTAGTAGGTAGAGCTTTCGCTCTTCTTTGACCGTTTTCATACCAGCCTGTCCACCAGCCTTGAATACCTTTTCTTTTATATATCCATACTTTTCTCATAACATAATATATCGTATTTTTAAGCATGTAAAACAAGCTAAAAATGAGGTTTGCACTAAAGCAAAATGGAGACATAATGGTAACAAAAATCAGCACGTTCAAAATGTGTGAATCATAACATCATGTTAAATAATGAGTTATAAACAAAGAAATAAATTATAGATCTTTTGTTATTCGTACATTTGATATGTTGACATCTTGTCAGGCATCGCTAAGTAATTGATAAATATGTA
>CAYSHS010000562.1:0-2148 GCA_964430845.1 uncultured Pirellulales bacterium
AACACATATTTTTTCTTTCCAAAGTATGCCTTTTCTCATTTTTGCAAAAGTTCAGATCTACAATAAATTTACCCTTTATTTTGGAGAGGAATCAATTGATATTAGCCAGTTTTATGGAATGAAGGCGTTTTCGTAGTGTCTTATTTGAGAGCCGCCCTTTTTGCCAAGCACTATTGCTACAATGTCAAACCTGAAAGGACGATTTTCAATATTATGGACTGCAAGAAAATAACGTGCGGCTCGTTTAAGCCTTGTTTTTTTGGCAGATGTGATTGAGGATTCGACATCGGAAAATTTTTCATCGGTTTTTGTCCTGACCTCTACGAAAACAATACTGCCATCTGAATCGACCATAACCAGGTCTATTTCTCCGGTCTTGCATGTAAAATTCCGAGTGAGAGTTTTAAAACCTTTGCCTTTCAGGAATTTCTCGCAACGTTTCTCCCCCCATTGACCAAGCAGCCTGCGGTCAGTCAAAAGCCTGCGTCTGTTGATAAAAAAGTCAAATATCAAAATATTTGTAAAAAATTGTATTGCGTCGTGCGTGAAGTGTATTGCGTAAAAAAGATACACGTAATACGCGATACGATATACGCAATACGAGTTACTTGGAAGTAGTATGTTCGCTGTGGCGCTGGGCCAGCTTGACGGCTTTGCCTGTTCTCTGCCGCAGGTAATAGAGCTTGGCTCGCCTGGTTTTTCCGCTTCGTACAGCTTTAATATCGAGAATGTTGGGAGAATTAAGCGGGAAAATACGTTCGATACCTTCGTTGTTTACGATACGCCTGACTGTAAAATTCTCGTTAATTCCCCTGCCTTTGCGGCTTATCACAGTGCCGGTAAATATCTGCACTCGCTCCTTGTCGCCTTCCTTTATCCGGCAGTGAACATCGACTATATCACCTATCTCAAAATGGGGTATTTCTTTCTTCAGGCACTTGCTTTCAACGGAATCTAAAATTGCAGTTTTCACTGTCTATGCTCCTTTTTTCAATCATTAAAGATGTTTTCTAACTAACGAATACCATCGAATAAATACAGAACAACGTATTATAATTGTTTTCTATGATAAAAACAAGATTTTTTTTATTTATTTCATTTTAATCAAAAACGGCATTTACAATCTAATAAGGCACTTTAACTCACTAATATCACATTAATTTTTTTTCATGCTCTGTCAAGGTTTTTGTACCGGCGGATCATTTACAAGCAACGAATCTGTTTTGCCCGCAGGCTGGCTGCCAACTTTCGGTGGCGTACCTTTGCGAATATCGCTTCCGTTCCATGAGGTATAAATATTATCCTGATTCACGCCGCAAGATGATGTGTTCTCAAAATTTACATGGCTATCGAGATATAATACATATTGCCCTTCGTTATTATGCGGGAAGGAATTGCCCGCCATAATAGATGCTCTGTTGCCATTGGGATTAAACGCGGCAAAATTCTTTACCTGCCAGCCTGGTGATTGCATCCAGGGATTCCTGTCAGCCGCAACCGCCATGCCTGGATTGCTTGATGTGGTTAATGGATTTACTCCATAAGGTATGTGATAAGAATAACTGTTATGATTCCACGGCTGCGGCCCAAAATCCCAAAGTGTAATTAAATCCAGATTTCCCGAAGGCATGAACGCAGATATATTCTTATCTTCTGAACAGATAAATGACTTTGGTGTAACCTCGGCATATTTAACCAGCAAATAAAGAGAAGATGAAATTGTAGCTGAACCTCCTGTACCTCTTGTTGTAATATTATAAGCAGTCCTTTGAGTTGTTGCATTGTAATTAACAGAAGTGCCCCATGTAGCGCCGGGTCCACCCGCACGGGGAAGTTCGTCATTATAATCATTGGCGTAGATAAGCATAGCTTTTCCGAGACCGGAAAGATTCGTTCCGCAAGTTACACGAAAAGCTGTGCTTCGAGTTCTCACAAATGCAATCCGCCATATCGGTAAAACACCTGCAATTATAGAGAGAATAATTGCTCCAATAGCAAAACCGCTTCCTGTTTTCCTTCCGCCGCTTACCTCAATTTGTATTAAACTAACAAATCCCAGTATGATTGCAATCGCCAACATAACTATGCCTGAAAAAAACAGAAAACCTCTGATTGATGATGTAATATTTTGGATTATCAAAATATTAT
>CAYSHS010000563.1:0-2148 GCA_964430845.1 uncultured Pirellulales bacterium
ATCCCTTGCCAATATTGTTTTAAACTCGAGATTCCGTAAAGAAACGAACTCCGGCTCAGGAAGACCATGTTTCTTGCATTGGCGAACCATCTCGGTTGTACCTGATCCTACTTGCTGAATATAGTCTCCAAAATATAAAACATTCGCCAGCGTTGGATTTGATGGGTGTGAAGAATGCGGCTTTTTCAAATCCTCAATCTTGAGATTTCCGGGAAGCGTTCCGGAATTCCATATCTCCACACGATCAAGAAATACCATTACCTGAACTGACGAAGTCGTATTGTAATCCCGATGCGCCACAGCATTAACGATCGCTTCGTGAATAGCAAACTCGGGTATCTCCCGAGGCCGCGCGACCTGCACTGTGTTTGACTGCTGAATAACTGGAAATTTAATAGCATCCAGAACAAAAGCTACCGCCGTATCGACCTGTTCAAAAAGGTTCTCGTCCTCGTAAATATGATACGATGTGAATGGCTTCACCACTTCAGTGCTGGGCAACTGCACACATTTGATCTTGGTTTGATCAAAGAATTTGCTCGGATTCTTTCCGAATAATAAAATTGCGGCATTAGTCAGCTTCCCGTCCTTGAGTAGTTTCAAATGAATGAAAATGTCAGTCACGGAAGCATCCAACCCAAGTGGGAAATTGCGTTTTGAACGCGCCGTTTTTAAAAACCATTTAATCTTGGCCTTGTCAATGTCGAACAGCTTGGCGCCCTCACAAATACGCTGGTCGAATCCTGCTTTTCCGATCTCGCCTTTTTCTTTAAGAAATTCTATCAGACTTTCATAGATTGAATCCGTCAGCCCGGACACCTTATCAAATCTTTTGTAACTATGCCCTGGCTTGGGGTTCTTCGCTACGGTAATAAAATCCTTCATCCCTGGATCCCTTAGCTTATCAACAGTATTTTGCCCCTTGATGTAGATTAGGATTTCTTTGTGCTTTGCCTTAGCCGCGCGGTACTCCGCTTCTGTTGGAGATATTTTACCTTTACCTGAACCGCCATATTGTTGACCAAGAATACCGATATAAATGTCTCTTTTCCCGACTTCTTCGATATAGGCAATTTCAGCCGACTTGCTTTTAGCTGGAGAATCTTCAAACAAAAAGACATCAAAATATTCCGATAAAAGAGCATCCTTGTGGATAAACTCCTTCACTGCCCGACGCTCTTTTTTAAGCTCTTTCTGCACCCCGCTGACAAATATTTTATATTTCATTATGATTTACCCTTCTTTATCGTCTTCGCGATCTCCACTTCTCGTTTGGCTAAATACTTCTCCACATGATACTGCTGGATTTTGCTTGGGGTGGTTTTTCCGTTAAACCATCTGCTGACTGTTGAAAAAGCAACTCCCAGCTCTTTTGCCAAATCCTGCTGCGTTATCCTGTTCTCTAAACGGTACAGCTCTAATTTCTTTATAATGTCCATAACTTATCACTCCTGTACTGATTTAATTATACAACTTGCACGTATTGCATTTTATAGCACAAAATCAGTTAAGAGTCAACCCAAAAATCTTATTCCATTATTGCGGAGGGTTCATTTGGGTGGATAAAGGCTTGTACAAAATGCCACTACTTATAGATAAATATAGACAATTTGTACGGATGTATGGTGGAGTTACTTTGTCGCAAAAAGTATGCAAGTTTTGATATCTGGTTGAATATCCGTGCGGTTTAAATAGGGAGGTTGTTTTTCTTTCTTAATGCTTGCTTTATCTTTTCTCCTGAAATCACCACAAAACCGCCGCGGCCAAAACCTTTACATGGTTCTTGCACCGATTTTATTTCGCCCGGGAGTTTATATAGCGTCTGATAATAGGAAAATTTGGAATAATTCGCCTTTTTCAATAATTCTGTTAGCTCTTTAACGTTAAAAAAATTGGCTTTTTTATAAAACACGCTTTTCTTTTTCTGATAAAACTTGCCAAGGAAGCTGTCTTTATCCACAATCCCTATGATGATTTTACCTTTTTTCTTTAGAGCCCTGTATGCTTCTCTTAAAACCTTCTCCGGGTTTTTGGTAAAACATATAGTAATAATGACCGCCGCATAATCGAAAGTTGCATTCTTGAACGGGAGGCGTTCGCCATATCCCAGTTTTACATTTACGCCTCTTTTCCTCGCGATTTCAATCA
>CAYSHS010000564.1:0-2147 GCA_964430845.1 uncultured Pirellulales bacterium
GTTTAGTCCGCCAAATTCCTTTCTGGCGGATTGGTTGCGGCTCTGCCGCGCCAAGCTCTCTGTGAGCTCTGACTTCGACAAGCTCACCTGTCGAGAGCCTCAAGGTCGAGCGAGTCGGGGCGTGGCTATGATTCATCACATTGCTTCCTTAGTCTCAGGTCTGCTGTCTGTTGTCAACTATTATGTCACTTGCTTTAATTGATTTATTTTGAAATGTAATTTGATGAAAACTGATTTTGGGCTATAATTCGTATGTAAACTGATAGTACTTACAGTTAGGATGTCACGAAATTCAGTGGTTTTGTGCTTAGCTGTTAAGAACGTAACTTTATACTCGCAGGAACTTACTACCCTGAATGGTATAAAAGGCTTAAAAATAATGCAAAAAGACATAAAAATTTTCACAGTAAGCCAGATCAATTCGCTCATTAAAACAGCTCTCGAAGAAAATCTGCCTTCGAGATTAGTCGTCAGCGGCGAAATAAGAGACCTCAAACGCCATTCCAGCGGACATTGTTATTTTTCCCTGAAAGATGAAACCGGAATATTGCCCTGTGTGATGTGGGCAAGTAAATTTAAGGCTGTAAAATTCTCACCCGAAGATGGAATGGCTGTTCTAAGTACAGGCTATATAGATGTTTACGTACAAGGAGGCAAATACCAGCTTTATGTAGAAAAACTTGAGCCGGCCGGAGTTGGAGCATTACAATTAGCGTTCGAGCAAATGCTGAAGAAACTCCGTGATGAGGGATTATTCGATGATTCTCATAAAAAAGCGATTCCGAAGTATCCCGAAAGGATTGGTATATTAACCAGCGAAACCGGAGCGGCTGTGCATGATATTGTCGATAGCATTTACAGCCGCTGGCCATGCGCGAAATTGTCACTGTATCCTGTCCCGGTTCAGGGTGAAGGAGCAGCTCAGAAAATCGCCGCTACTTTGCGGGAGATTAACAAACAAAACAGCAAATTGAAACTCGATATCCTAATCATTGGTCGCGGCGGAGGCTCGCTTGAAGACCTATGGGCATTCAACGAAGAAGTGCTCGCCAGAGCCATTTTCGACTCGAAAATCCCTATTATCAGTGCTGTTGGCCACGAAGTTGACACTACAATTGCCGACTTAGTCGCCGATAAAAGAGCATCTACCCCGACAAAAGCTGGTGTAGTAGCCGTCCCGGATAAGTACGAAATATTGGAGTTATTAAACAATTTTGAAAACAGACTCACAGGACACACACAGGCAGTCGTACAGCTTGCTTCTCAAAACATAAAAACAATCCTGGCAAGCGCAATGTTCAGAAATCCATTATCGATAGTTCAGGAAGCCGAGCAGCAGCTCGATGAAATGACATCCGACCTTGCAGAAGCCATGAAAACAATGCTAACTGGTGCAAAAAGGTTACTCTCAGAAAGCTATGAAAAGGTCGTAAAAATCGAGCCGCACAGGCTTTTAGGACATAAGAACCTCGAATTAAGCAATTTACAGAATCGGGCAGGCACAGGTATAAATTCAATCATAAACAAGCTGCAAATCCGCCTTACAGCCGCATCGAACCGCCTGGAAGGACTGAATCCGAAATCCGTACTCAGACGGGGATACAGCATTACAACCAATAAAAAAACGGGGACTCTGGTAAGAAATATAAGAGATGTCGGAATTGGAGATTTATTAATAACTGAGCTGGCCGGGGAAAATTTGATTGAAAGCAAGGTCACAAAGAAGTAAAAATATAAAAAACCGAAATAACGCTGGTAAGTAGTAAAGAAAGCTATATGGCAGATAGAAAACAGGATAACAATATAGAAAAGATGAATTTCGAGCAGGCTATAAGAGAGCTTACCGAAATTGTCGGCAAAATCGAGCAGGGCCAAATCCCGCTCCAGGAGAGCATCGAGCAGTACGAAAAAGGAATGACCCTGATAAAACACTGCAGGGAAATACTCCAGAAAGCAGAAAAACGGATCGAGAAGATTTCCGATTCAGGTAATAAGAAAATGCAGGATTCGCAAGTCCAGTCTCAGAAAGAAGATACAGAAGCAGGAGAAGACGGAAACCTCCCATTTTGACAGGATTTAGAAATAAGAAAATCGCGAGCGTGGCGGAACTGGCAGACGCGCAAGGTTTAGGTCCTTGTGTCCAAAAG
>CAYSHS010000565.1:0-2147 GCA_964430845.1 uncultured Pirellulales bacterium
ATACTTACAGCAATGATTATGTTGACTTTTTTAGCAGTCAATGTATCCTCCAGAAATTAACGTAAAACCAGAGATTCAACCAAACCTATAGAGAAGTCTATAACCGGGAGTTAGTGTACTGTTTTACATAAAATATTGATGTATAAAAAACATGAATATGAATTACAAATATATATATTATTTGTATTCGGGTGCAAGATTATTATTAGCCTGGCCATCCCCCATTTTTTTAAAAGCCCTTCAGGTCGAGATTTAACTGGAAATAATCTCTTTTCCGGATACGAAGTGGTTTATATAGTCGTTTTCCAGCAAGTTCCAGCGTTCGGGCAACTGCTGCAGTTATCATATAGTATGGATAGCTGGGTATATCGCTTAACCGTTTACGAGGCAATTGGTTAGAAAGCACCAAGAGTTTTATTAAAAGGTTTTCAGGTAGTCGTGCACAGAATGCCGCAGCAAGCATTATTATAACTCCCATGTTCTTGATAGCATGGTATTTACGAAGACATATCTGCTCGAGATGATAGTCTTGTTTGATCTGACGGTGATATTCTTCTACACGCCATCTCAGACCATAAGCGTGCATCACTGTCATCATTACCATCCTTCTCGAACCATCAACATTGGTTAAATACCAACTCAGCGCTTCGCTCTCATTATGTCTGTGGGATACCACCAACCACAGTGATGTATCACCTAAATATACGCGCCGTATCCCAACAGAAAACTTCTCTCCATTACGAGGTGATTTACATTGTAATGGTGTCTTTGTCTTCTGCGCTATCTTCTTAATATTTCTAGCCTTATTACTGTCTTTGTGAAGCCTGAGAGAACGAGTCGATTGACCCCTTATCACAAATCTCCTGTCCTTGGTTATCATTGGATCCATCACCGTTTCACCATCTCCTCCACGATCAAGTACAAAAATCGTGTCAGGATTTATCCCACATACCTTTTCTGTGATATCATTTGTCTTCGTGTGTTCACTTACATGGTCTTTGGCTTCATGTTCTAAACTGTATATGTCTCCGTAGACAGGCAGTATCTCTTCATCGTCTGCCATTACCGCATTAAGCCAATAATACCCGTTGCCAATCACCGGCTTCTTATCCTTCGTTTTCCTGCTGCCATCCCTTACACGACCCAATCCATCCATCTGCTTCGCTTCCGGTTTCTGAATATCACCCCCATCTATTATACAGTATCGAAAACTACTTATTTTACGGGCATTCTTCCGTAAGTTCATCCTGATCAGCTCAGTACCTAACCCTTCTTTTGACAGGTTGCGATTCAGTCGTTCCCACGTCTTTTTCGGAGTAATATCTTCCTCAAGTGACTTGCTTAATATCGTTAAATGAACATGATGTTTCTTCAGCATCGTTGTTAATATAGTACCGGTAAACTTTACCTCAGGTCGCTTCATGCTCTCTTTGTCCAAAAAATACTCGCAATCGCTGATTCTCTACCGGATTTCCGGCGCTAAATCTGTTATACTTCTCATCGGGGTTCCTTTCGTTATTTGTTTATGTTACAACGATTTAACTACAATTCAAATATACGAAATCGAACCCCTTTTTCATAACACTTTCTTGACTTATCTCCTTGTTTTATAATATCTTACATCATCCACTAATATGGATTCCGGGGGATGGCCAATTTAAACTGTTTGCACTATTTCTTATACATATTTTCAGCTGCTAAGTTAAAAGAATAATAAATGGAATCAAAATGAAACTTGTTGTCCTGAATGTATTAATATGTTATTCTGCTTCAAAGAAACGTTCCTTTGTTCCTCCTTTTTCAACAACATTCACAACCACTCTTTTTCTGTAACAGCGCGGGCATATCCCGGTGTATGCTGTGCCTTCCTCATTGAGATAAATACGCGAATACACTTTGCAGCATTTAAAGGTTACACCGATATAAGGTCGTTTCTTCATTTTTTTCTCTATAAAAATGCAGTTCTTCGAAAATTATAGTTTTTTAATTCATCGTGCAAGTTAAATAGTCGAATACCCTGTTGACAAAAATGTATTACTTACATAATATACATTGTGCAATATTTGTAATGTGAGTTATCAGTTGCTTGCTGTCACAAAGTATAATGCCATAATCTCTTTATTATCTTAAGGTTAAGAAATGCTCAA
>CAYSHS010000566.1:0-2145 GCA_964430845.1 uncultured Pirellulales bacterium
ATTTGTTGATTATTTTGGCTGTTTACAATTAACATTGTGAAAATCGCAATCGCAAATATAACTGCTGCTGCGATAGCTAGTTTTGAAACCGTATTTTTCATGATTATACTCCGCTTATTCGCTCTGTGCTGCATTTCCTTAAATAATCCTGATAGAACCTTCTGATTCATATCCGGATCGGATTTTACAGACGCGTTTTTTATAAATTGTTTTAAATTCTTTTTAGAAGTCATTTTTCTACCTGACTATTTAACAATGACCTTAACTTTTCCATGCCGATACGATACCGGCTCTGAACAGTTTTAATCGAGACGCCGTGAAATTTGGCGATTTCCCGAAATTTCATTCCACTTTGAAGATGTAATGTTACGGCTTCTTTCTGGTTATCAGGCAATTGAGCCATGGCATTTGCTAAAAGCTTCAAATCTTCGCCACACGTAATCCAGTGAGCCGGAGAATCTGATTCTTCCGTCAAAGGCTCCATTTTTTCTACAGGGATATTCTTGTCATTCTTTTGTTTGCGATTAATATTCCTTGCCCGATTCGCAACACATGTAGCAAGGTATCCTTTGAGCGAACTTGTCAAAGTAAAACTTTCCGCATTACGTATAAATGACAGGAAAACATCATGCACAACATCTTCTGCGGCTCCTGTTTCGTTGAGTAGAGAGACCGCAAGCCGTAAAAGATTATCTCTGTACTTTTCGTATATCCGGCATAAAGAATCCTTATCGCCGTGCTTCAACTTCCACACTAAAAGCCTGTCTTCCAGCACTAATTAGCACCTTTCCATATGGTGATTGATCAATCTTCACATATATAACACCCGAATATGCTCTTTTACTCAAACAAATTTTTCTCTGGAGCATATTATTTAAAGAATGTAGTTTTTTATGCATAAAAAAACCGGACATAACAAGTCCGGCTGTAGATTACTTTATATTTTGCTATTTGTTAAATTAATATAGTCTGTTTGTAAAATAAATTGTTCAGGTTAATATTCACGCTCTATATAGTCCCTCCATTGCTGGATAATATCATCCTGATAGCCATGAAATTTATCTTCATTAAAGCCAAAGTCCTGGCCGGTGACTTCTTTTAATGAAATTTCTGGTTGAATCAATCATTGGATTTCTTTTGATGAAATAATGCTAATAGCTCATCAGATATAGTTACATTATAGTAGGGTATCTCATCAGTATCTTCATTAGGCAGTAAGAATTGCCACGGCTCAGGTTGTGTATATTCATGAGGGTTCTCAACAAGATCGTGTAAGAGAACAGAAATACCTATTTCAGTTCCCGGAGTACCATAGAATTCAGTTTCTCCATTTATATCTGTATTATGAGTAACACCATAACTGTTCTTTGCAACTACCTCCCTAAGGGGCAGACCTTCGACCGGATTTCCGCTTGTATCTGTTACATGTATATAGCAGGGTTTTGTTTCTGCCAACTGCCATTCATCCAGATCTTTATATTCGCCGGGATCTAACTTAATATCAACAGGAATAACGATATCATCAAGTTCATCATCGTAAGGTGTCTCAAGTTTGAGCCTAAAATTAACATTAGCCGGAACAGTAATAAGGTTAGAGTTGTTTGCTTCCATCCAGTCATCATATACAAACTGACCGTCATTTTGATATCTCCAGTTGACCCATGGAATCATATCAATTGCCCATTGAGGATTATTATTAGGATCAATAACCCATCGCGGCATAATCGAATAATGTTCACTCATTGGAACAGGACCATTATATGCTCTCATCGATAATTCTGTTTTTTTAGGAATAACAACCGGAATAACATTGATTGTTGCACTTGGATACAAATATACATCATGAATAACTATAGGCTCACCACTTTCGGATTTTAATATATGCACAGGTACTCTAAATGGAGTATAATCCTTTTTAAAGTAGATCAGCGAATGAGTTGTTTTTCCCGCCTCAAGCTCAAACCAGTAATATCCCTGCTCATCCGTTCGTACCATAGTTTCAAAGCTGCACAACTCACCCATACACTTATACGCTGCTTGTCGCGATTGTTCATCCAAATCAAATCGATTCAGGATTTCCCACTCTTCATCTGTCAGCATTACGAACGTCTTCTGGGTTGAACCTCCATAAGATGCTATTAAAGT
>CAYSHS010000567.1:0-2141 GCA_964430845.1 uncultured Pirellulales bacterium
AAGTGTTGACGAGGAAATACCATAATTTGCGATTGCCAAGAAACAATAAAATACTTCATTTCTTAAATCAAGATTGTCTTCGTCTAAAGCCAATGCTGTTTCTGCAAAAGAAGCCAAACTTTTACTATCCTTATTCAGGTTAATTGCGAATCCTATACTACTGGAAATGGCACGCTGTAAAAAATATGCCGCTTCTGCATGGGAATCACTTGAAATATCGAATTCTGAAGTATCTCCGAGTGATAAGACGACTGATTTACATATTTCCTGTCGGGTAATAGACAAATCTGACGAAGGAACATTTAAGGCTGCGTCTTTACTTTTTCCGCTGGATGGCTCAATAAACTTCAGGGAAACTAAATATTCTTTGGTATTTCCGTTCCGGCGAATTCCTCCTTCAAGTAGTATTATTGAGGCTCTAAGTTGAATATCAACTCCCGCGAGGTCACGTTCTTTTATGAGGTGGTTTAATTGCTCACGCTCTAAAACTACAATATTTTTTGACGAATTAAGGTCGTATTTTAAAAATTGTGTTAGCATAATAGCTGTTTTATCAAGTTCTCTGCCAGGCTCTTCATTTCTTATGTCTGAAATCCCAAGATAATGCCGCTGGTCCAAAGGTGCGCTTGCTTTTAATATTCCCTGAGTTATAGCTTTAATTAAGCCCTGAATATCTTCGTCAATATTAGTGCTATTTTGCAGTAAATTATCGAGTACAATACCTGTTCGAGTTTCAACAATTCTTGTATTGATAGACTCTTTTTGTTCCTGATTGATTATTTTTTTCACGAATAATAATACATCTGCGCCAAGGATAGTGCCTATCTGTTTTCTGCTCTCATTTTCTGTAACTTCAAATGACAACTGAAGCTTTTTTTCTGCTAATATTGTTTCTATTTCACCGCGTTCTAAAAGCTTAATATTTTCTATCTTAGATAGCTCGACTTCAAGTAAAGCAACCAGTGGCGATTTGTCCAAGCCGGAAGTTTTGTCTGTGATTAATGCTATATTGATTGTCTTGGCAGAATCGGCGAATGTTAAATTGGTTATCAGCAATATTCCGAGTAAAAAAACGAGATATTTTTTCAGCATTTATGTTCTCCCTCTTGTATTGAGAAAAAAGATTTATTTCTATTTTCTTTATAGTCCTTCAGCGATTTTTTCTATGGTTTTTATTGCGAGTTCTCTGCCTGTTGCTTGCAGGGCGGTTTTTGCGGCTATTGCTTCGGATAAATCTACTGCTCTTTTTGTTGTGCGCTCGGAACTTATTATTTTGTGGTCCTCTCTATTTGTGGCCTGTACTTCGAGTCTTGCGCTGCAGCTTACCAAGCCGTTTATTCTTGTGCCGAATTCGCTGAAGCCTTCTCCTGTGATTACAACATCTACGCCGGCAAAGCTATGATCCTTTGTCCATTTCGCGAGTTGTTCCTTGTTTGTTTCGATTATATCGAATCCTACTTCCTTGAATATTTTTTTGAACTCGGTTTCCGCGGCGGGATCTACATTCGTCACCTGTCTGTTAGAGTGACTTTCCGGAATCATAATAGCGACAGTTGGTAGTTTCTTTCCGTCGAGCCGCTGTTTTAATATATCGATTTTATCAATAATTTTGTCTGTTTTAGGCAGAAGTGTTGTCGCCCATTCGTTTAGGCCTTCGGTTATATTATTCGCGAGCTGGTCGATTATTTCCGAGAGGTTGCTTTCCAGGCTTCCTTTTGCGAGAGTTCCTTTTACCTGGCTGGTTTCGGTTCCAACTATTTTCGCGACGATGTAAAGGTCACGGTCAACCGCGAATGCACGGCCGAATATTAGTATTTTTGCGCCGACGAGTTTGCCGACTTTTATCGCATCTGATGTCTCGACCATCCCCGTCAGATTCAATTGCTGCTCTTTTAGCAGGTCTTCGATTTTTTTCCGCTCGACAAGCCGGAACTGGTCGTAAATACTCAATCGGGCGGTAAGAATATCGCTCAATTGCGTACCTAACTGGTCATTTCCAGGCGCTTGCGACTCGAAGTCGATAATTGCAATGGAAATACTGCTTGCTTTCTGAGCGTTTGGCTCTGTTGCTTCAGGGCTTTCGGAAGCCACAGAATTTGAAACACAGAACACTAAAAGCAAAGTGATAGTAAAGATTGATA
>CAYSHS010000568.1:0-2136 GCA_964430845.1 uncultured Pirellulales bacterium
GAAATAAAATAATCAATATCTTCGGGCAAATTTTTTTTCTTTAATTGTGATAAAATTCCGATGTATTTTATTTTATCTTTGCTTTCATATCGCAAGTTATGAGAGAGCCTGCCTGAAAGATTCGGCTGGTCAAAATCCGGCACGATAATATACTTATATCTTCTCATCCTCAAATCAAGCCACTTTTCAACAAATCTTTCCGCCCCGAAAGGTGTGCTGAACCTCAATTGATGATTAACCAGGTAGGAATTATCCTTCCTGCCATAAACATCATACCTGCAATCGGAGATTACCTTGTCAAAACCCTGGTCTATGATTTTTTTAGATATTTTTCGCGCTTTTCGCAAAGTTCTTACCATTAAAGGCGCTGAAATTGCAAATTTTGTCTTGAAAAAAGGCGTTTTTGTATAAGGCAAATAAATACTCGGAACATCATAATATATACATTTTTCAGCAAAGTATCCCTGTGCGAGTTTCAGTGCCCTGCCTGTCGATAGGATATGAACTTTGTTACTTTTCAGCAGTTCAGTTATAAGAGGAATGTCTCTTGTCGCATGCCCCAATCCCCAGTCAAAAATCCCAAAAAGTATTTTCATAAAGTTTTACAGTATTATTAAGAGTTTTGCAAAAGTTCAGTCATTAAAATAATTCCATTTCGTTTTCCTGTTGTTTTTTGCTTCGTAGTTTTAAACCAAGATGCTCGCAGGCCTGCTGGGTAATTTCTCTGCCTCGTTTTGTTCGGCGCAGGAAACCTATCTGCAAAAGATACGGCTCGACAACATCCTCCAGGGTGTCTCTTTCTTCACCAAGCGTAGCGGCTATTGCTTCAATACCCGCCGGACCACCTTCGTACACATCTGCAAGAGCGCATAAAACTGCCCTGTCAAGCTCATCCAGGCCAAGTTTGTCGATTCGCTCCATTTTCAAAGAGCTTTCAACAATCTTCGTGCTCAGTACACCCGAGCCTTTTACCTGGGCATAATCTCGCACTCTTTTTAGCAGGCGATTCGCCACCCGCGGCGTACCTCGCGAACATGCGGCTATTAATTCGAGTGTCCCGTTCTCGAACTGAAGATTAAGCAGCTTTGCGGACCTTGTCAGAATTTCCGTGAGGTCATCGGCGATGTAAAAATCCAGGTGATACAACATACCAAACCTGCTGCGAAGCGGTGCGCTTAGCAATCCTGCACGTGTTGTTGCGCCTATAAGAGTAAATCGCTTGAGCGGGAAGTTTATTGTCTTGGCATGTAAACCGCTATCGACAGTGTAATCTACTTTGAAATCTTCCATCGCAGGGTAGATAAATTCCTCGACCGGCGTGCTGAGTCTGTGAATTTCATCGATGAAAAGCACATCACCTGTATTGATATTACTCAGCAGACCCATAATATCCCCTGCTTTGGCCAGAGCTGGTCCCGATGTGCATCGAACTTTCGCTCCCATCTCGTTGGCGACGACGTTCGCCAATGTTGTTTTACCAAGTCCAGGAGGGCCGTAAAACAATATATGCTCGAGAGGCTCCTGCCTTTGTTTGGCCGCTTCTATGGCTATGGAAAGTTTTTCTTTGACATTATGCTGACCAATACATTCCGACAACATTTTAGGTCGAAGTGACAGGTTGAAACTCTCCTCCTGCTCATCCAAAGATTGTCCACTAATTATTCTGCCTATAGTCATTTTATAAAATTAAATATTAAATATTAAAAATAAAAACTTAGGAAAATCGGCTAAGCCGATTGACTTCATTAATTTTACTTTTTGCCTTTTGATTTTTTACTTTCACTATACTTCAACGCCCTGCTTCAATCGATATACAAGCGGCACGAGCGCCTCGGCTGTAATTATATCGGGATGCTTGCGCCTGGCCAGCTCGATCAGTTCAATCGCCTCGGAGCGTTTTTCGCCCCAGGCGATTAAAATTTCGAGAGCCTCAACCTGATATGGCTTAAATCCAACTTCTGTCGATGAGCCTGCCTGAGAGACTTCAGCGAAATCCTGCAATTTGCCGCGCAGTTCTGCAATGATTTGCTGAGCCATTCTGCTTCCTATTGCAGGCAGCGTAAGAAGAACCTTTTCGTCGCCATTTTCTATTGCAGTTGCAATCGATGCCACCGGAAGGCTAAGTGAGCGCAGGCC
>CAYSHS010000569.1:0-2128 GCA_964430845.1 uncultured Pirellulales bacterium
CGGATTATGGATACGACAAGCCAAATTCCGATAATGGCGGCGATAACATAGCCTATGATTCCCATAGACTGAAAACGTATCAGCCCGAGCACAGTTCCTTCCTGTGAAACCAGGAGACTGGAAGCTATCAACAGCGCCGATATGATTAACGCAAAACTCATACGGTTCGAGCTTTTGTCCACGGTCTTGGTTAAATTCTCAAGATGCTCGTGGTGAACTCGCAGTCTGAATTTACCCTGACGAATTTTCGACAGAACAGCATTCAAATCTTCCGGGAGTTTCGTAGCCAGCTCGCCTGCTTCCTGCATCATTTTGCGAAGATTGCGAAGAACCTGCCGAGGCTCGAAGTCACGAAGACCCGAACGCTTTGCATAAGGTTTCAGGGCTTCGATGAGCCTGAAATCCGGGTCGAGTGATGTTGCCAGCGATTCTATCGTCATCATGCTTTTAATCATTAATGTGAACTGCGTCGGCGGATGGACATGATTGCTCCGAAACAAATCGAAAGTCTTCATTGCTATCATACCGAACGGTATGTCCTTGAGGCTGAAATCATGATAGGCATCAATCAGTTGCTCGGTATCGGTTGTAAGCTTATGGACATCGGTTTTTTCGGAAATCATATCGTCCCTGTCCAGTCGCTGCACAATATTTGCCGCGTCTCTGTCAATTATGGAAAGAACGATTTCATTGAAGAACCTTCTGTCCTGGACCGATAGCCTTGCAACCTGGCCGAAGTCTATGGGAGCCAGCACGTTGCCGGGAAGAACAAAAAAGTTGCCCGGATGAGGGTCCGTGTGAAAAAAACCATACTCGAACATTTGCTTTAGGATGAATTGGCCGCCGCGTTGCGCGAGCAGCAGGGGATCCAGACCTTGTTCTGCAATAGCTTCCTTGTCAGTGGGTTTTATGCCGTCAATATATTCCATAGTCAGAACGCTGCCCGTGCAATAATCCTCATATACATTCGGAATATGCACCGTGTCATCGTCGGCGAACAGTTTTGCGAAACGCTGCAGGTTCCGTCTTTCATTGGCCAAATCGGTTTCTTTGGAAATGGCATCAGTTAATTCGGCAACCATCTCCTCTACGTCGATAGACTCATGTTCGAAAATAGTATTTTTCAGAATGCTCGCAAGGTCGCGTAGAATCTCACACTCAACACGTATTGTATCGACAATACCGGGTCTGCGTACTTTAACCGCTACGTTAAAACCTTCTTTCGTTACTGCGCGGTGGATTTGTGCAATGCTTCCCGCGGCAATCGGGTTATGATCGAAACTTGCGAATATGCTCTCGATAGGTTTACCCAGCTCGTCATGGAGATGCTCTGATATTTTATCAGATGGTTCCGGCGCTACCTGGTCCTGCAATCGCTCTAATTCCTTTATATACTCATGTGGCAGCAAATCAGGACGTGTGCTTAAAAGCTGTCCTAACTTTACGAAAGCCGGACCTAACTCTTCCAGTGCAAGACGTACTCTCTGGGGCCGGCTGCCTGTTACCGGGATTTTGGTCTGAGCCGGCCCTGTTTTTTCACCGATTCTTATGGATAAGCGCGAGCGCAGGGCGCCGGCCACCTCCCCGAAACCATGCTTAACCAGCACGGCCATGAGGTGGCGGTAAAATCTCAGACGGTCGAAAGTACCCCGCAGATGGAACATCAGGGCTGACAAGAGCTACGTCTCCGGATTTGAAAGTTTGTCTATTTTCTGCTCAAGACGCTCTATATCGTCACGCGTGGGAAGATTAAGGTGATTCACTGCTTCTCGAACCTGCTTTGAAATCAGTTTTTCAAGCTCCTGGCGGTTCTTGTCTGCAGCATCCATAATATCTTTAACAAAACCTGTCCGGCTCTCCTTTTCTACCTTGCCCCGGCTGACATACTCATCGAAGATTTTTTCTGCTCGTTCACGTGTCATCGAAATCGCTCCCAGACCTGCAAGCATCATCTTGTCTAAAGTCTCAAACATAAGTTCTTCCTTTCAATTATTTAAAGAAACTATAAAAACTTCCTATAAATCCGTTCTTAAATATTACGGCAAATTATAAGCTCAGACAAGACAAAAACCTGAAATTTGAAAGCTTCTAACAAGAGTTTTGCAAAAAAGAGAAAAGGCATATATTA
>CAYSHS010000570.1:0-2121 GCA_964430845.1 uncultured Pirellulales bacterium
GTTAAATAGAGAGGAGAAATCAAATATGAATAGTGATAAGCTTAAGGAAGCATTGAATTTCGCAAAAGATTTTATTACAAGCGCCTTTTCGGCTGAATATCATGCATCGAAAGTTATACGGGCTGAAGCCTATGAAAAAATGGATAATTTTATCATTCTATGTTTTGGTGAACTATTGGGTATGCCCCTACCCTCCAGTTATTATTCCATTGAACTTTTGCCTTATATTGCCGAGGACCTCACCACATGGGAAAATAGGATGCTTAACCGCAAAGAGATCTTGGCTGAGCGTTTCGGCAAATATGATTGGCACGACTGATGAAGAAGATAGTGTTTTTTGGCGGCAAAGGTGGCGTTGGCAAGACCAGCAGTGCCACCTCCTATGGGCTGTTTTGTTCACAAAGGGGTTACAAGACACTTGTTGTCTCAACAGATCCGGCTCATTCCTTAGGTGATATTTTTGAAGTAAAAATCGGCAACAAGATAAAAGAATTAGACCCTAATCTATATGGACTTGAAATTGATCCTGAAGACATCAGCAGGGAATATATAAAGAGAACCAAAAAGGAGATGCAAAAGACTTTAAGCCCTATAATCATTGAAGAGATAGAGAGGCAAATAGATGCAATGGCAGTCTCGCCAGGTTCTGAGGAAGCAGCTATATTTGACGAACTTGTAAAGATTATAAATAATTATACAAAAGATTACGATACTGTAATTTTTGATACAGCACCTACAGGCCATACTATCAGGCTTTTGTCCTTGCCGGAACTTATGGGTGCCTGGATGGATTCATTGATTTCCAGAAGGCGGGAGGCTGTAGAACTTATGAAGATGTCGACTACCGGAAATAAAGAACTTCACGATAAGTACCTGAATGACCCTGTTCTAAATATACTCATGAGACGGAAAGAAGAGTACGAAAGAACGAGAAATATATTGATAGACAGCAGGGAAGCCTTTTTTGTGTTTGTCTTAACCCCGGAGAAGCTTCCAATAATAGAGACTCAAAAAGCAATAACAATTCTTACAAAATATGACATACAGATAGGTGGAATTATAGTAAACAAGGTACTACCCGATAGTATATCCGGTGAATTTTTACTCAAACGCAAGCAGACTGAAACTGTCTATATGGAGGAGATTCATAGGAAATTTAAAGGTATAATTCTGATGGAAATACCGCTTTTCCCTGAAGATATCCAGGGAAAGACCTACCTTAAGAGAGTATCTGCTTTATATACTGATATCGTTTAAATTTATCTATCACGCGGCATGGAAGTGCACATTCATTTAAGAGGCAGGTTTAACAATGATTTTTCCTGAACGTCTCCCTCCTCTACTACAATTTGCACTTACGGTAATTTCATCTCCCGGTTTCAGAGAAGGTATCGTATAAGAGACCTCTTGTGTGTTATTTGTTTGTATAGAGAATATTTGTCTAATAATCTCCTTTTCGTTCAAAAAAACTAATATTTCGTTAATATAATGATTTTCAGAACTACCGACATCATGATTGACCGTTATATGTAGCACTGTTCCTTCAGTTGATAGGGTTATTTTACTGGCTGGATGAGAAAATCCTTGCATCGAGAATATTAGAAAAAGGATGACCAAAAATAAAAAAATAATATTTTTTCTCATTTTATTTAACTCCTTTTTTTCTTTTATAGTTACGAAATACAATTAACCCCAGGTGAAAGCAAGCAAAAATAAATGCCAAGATAGCAGTATAATAATGTAAATTGAAAGAACTTTGAGTGATTCCGAGAAGAAATACAATGGAAAGCAATATAAATGCTACAATTCCCAAATAAATAATAGTATTATAAATATTTAACATTATGCATACTCCTCTCATAAATTCATTTATTTTTAGTGATTAGAAATACTATTTATTCAAATCTCAAAGGCTATATTTGATAAACTATGATAAAATAGGTTCGGAAACATTTTTATTGCACAAGAAAAGCTTTTTTTGCCATTGATATTATCCGCTAAAGGTCATCGAGACTTTTTTAATATCATGTAAAGATGCAACTTTTTCTAAAATCTCTTCTTTAATTGAGTTGGCAAATTGATGATTCTCCGGCAGGTCAATATCTATTTTAACTTCCCCTT
>CAYSHS010000571.1:0-2121 GCA_964430845.1 uncultured Pirellulales bacterium
CAGCATAACAACATCCTATATAAGATTGTATAGATAGTGTTTTCTCACGAGGTATGTCAGGCCCATTTTCGATGACATCAATTAGAAAAGGCACAACTTCAGGATTATCAAGACCTTTAATTGGATTAAATGACAGTTCATGAGTAAATGTTCCTGCTCCAATTAAACCATATCCTCCGGCATGACCCACTCTTTCACAATTTTTAACTGCAGTTTTAAGCAATTCGGATGGTGTGGGTGCTATATTTTGTTCTTCTTTATCCTGTGATAAAGCAGCAAAACTTATTATAGCACTTACAAGAATAATACTCACTAAAACATATCTCTTAAATTTTCGTTCGATTAATACTCGCATAATTTTATCCTTCCATTTACCCTTATTATAGAATAATACTGGTTTTGTGCAAGAATTTTTTCAAATTATTATTATTCTTGTGGGGTATTTTGCTGTGGAGTGACCATTCTGGCGGGTACGACGAGCCGGTCGAACTCTTCGGCGCTTAAAATCTCTAAGGAAATAGCAGCTTCTTTTAAGGTTGTGCCTTTTGCGTGTGCTTCTTTTGCAATCAAAGCAGCTTTGTCATATCCAATGTGCTGATTTAACGCAGTAACGAGCATTAGGGAATTTTGTAAATGTTTCGCTATGACCTGCTCGTTGGCTTTGATTCCAGCAACACACCTTTGCCCAAAACTTCGGCATCCATCGCTCAACAGCCGCACAGATTGAAGCAGATTATAGATAATTACAGGTTTATAAACGTTCAGCTCGAAGTTTCCCGAAGCGCCGGCGATTGTGATAGTCGTATCGTTTCCCATAACTTGTGCCGCAATCATTGTAAGAGCTTCGCATTGAGTCGGATTGACTTTGCCGGGCATAATCGAGCTTCCAGGCTCGTTGGCAGGCAGGGTGATTTCCCCGATGCCGCAGCGCGGGCCGGAAGCCAGCCAGCGTATGTCGTTTGAGATTTTGTTCAGTGATACAGCTAATGTCTTCAGAGCGCCGCTTGTTTCGACCATCGTATCGTGAGCTGCAAGAGCCTCGAACTTATTGGGAGCAGATACAAATGGCAGATTGGTAAGCTCGGCAATTTTTTTTGCTACACGCACTGCATATTCGGGATGAGTATTGAGTCCTGTTCCCACGGCTGTTCCGCCTATCGCCAGCTCGTACAGTCGAGGCAGGCATTGCTCGATGCGCTTGTGTCCTCGCTCAAGCTGTTCTGCGTATCCTGAAAATTCCTGGCCAAGCGTGAGCGGCACTGCGTCCATCAAATGCGTCCGGCCAATTTTGACAATTTTGGCAAATTCAATTGATTTTTCTCGAAGCAGCTCTGCAAGCGAATCCACAGACGGAAGCAGCTTTTCTTTGATTGCCTTTGCTGCCGCGATATGCATTGCGGTCGGGAAGGTATCGTTCGATGACTGAGATTTATTTACATCATCGTTGGGATGTATGGGAGTTTTGGAGCCGAGACGCCCGCCTGATAATTCTATTGCCCTGTTGGCGATAACCTCATTCAGGTTCATGTTCGTTTGCGTGCCGCTGCCTGTTTGCCAGACGCTTAGCGGGAACTGGTCATCGAGCTTGCCTTCGATAATGTCTTCCGAAGCCTGCACAATCAGGCGAGCTTTTTCTTTCGGGAGCAGGCCAAGCTCTTCATTGACCAAAGCCGAGGCTTTTTTCAGAACCGCAAACGCAGATATTACTTCAAGGGGGATTTTCTCTGTGCCTATATCGAAGTTTTGGAGCGATCTCATCGTTGCAGCGCCGTAATAAGCATCCTGCGGCACTTTTACCTGACCCAAAGTATCATGTTCGTCCCGAAACGCCATAGCTTTCCCAATTCAGTCATAAAATTATCCAGGAGCAATATAAAAAATACTGTACCATCCGGCGGAAATTCCTGCAAGGTGAATTTTTTAAATACAAATCGCTCATAATAGGCCTGATACAAAGGATTTCCTAAAAAAAGAGTTGCATATTAATACAAATTGAGATACAATATCACATATAGACTGCATTTATAGAAACTTGAGAACCATGTCGAGACCTGGTTCTGAGTTTATTGGAGAAAAGGTGATTATGTCAGGAATGTTTTATTCATTAGAAGAAGCCGCAGA
>CAYSHS010000572.1:0-2116 GCA_964430845.1 uncultured Pirellulales bacterium
GATGATTAAAAGAAGCAACAAAAAAATAGTAAATCGAACTCTTTTCAACTTTCAACTATCATTATTTAATTCATTAAGGCGCTGTTGAATCGCGGCGGGATTGATAAGACTTTCCAGCCGCAATTGCTTTACGCCAAGTTCCTGTTTCAACTGGTTTACCTGCACCCTGTACATGCACAATTCATAGGTAATACGGTCATTTGCATTGCGAATCGCAACTGCAATAATCAAAATGATTGTAAAAAAGAAAGCAACATAGAAAAAACGAAATTGAGATATTATAAACATATACATTAATTCAAAGTGCCTGAATCGAGCTAAAGTGACTAACAAGAGTTTAGTCACTTCGATTGCGATTTTATTTACTTTATTTTACGCTAATTTCTTACTTAGCCGGCAAGCGCAGTTTCATCCCGGGTTTCAGCTTATTTTCATTAGTTAAGATATCTGCGTTTAATTCGCTTATTTCATTAAATCTGGCTCCCTTTCCAAGCTGTTCAGACGCGATTTTCCAAAGGTTATCATCTTCCTTTACTTCATACCATCGCCCGGTGTCCTGCCTGCCGACCGGATTCTGCCTGGTACTTCCGCCGCCTACCGATGGAACAGTTTGAAACATTGTGCCTCTTAAAACACTCGCAGGCTGCGGATTTTCAGCCGGAGGTGCAGGAGACGGGATAACTATTGTCTGACCGACAAAAACTTTATCAGGTGATTCCAGAACATCTTTATTAGCTTCATATATTTTATTCACATTAATCCACCTGTTGCCCTCTACTTCACCATAAAACTTCTTGGCTATCTTGGAAAGGTTATTATCGCCTTCCTGTACGACATAAGTTTTTGGCTGGGTGAGATGGTTCGTTTGTGCCGGAGGATTCGTTTGAATTTGCTGATTATGATTTTCTGATTGTTGAATTGTCCCTGCCTGTTGAGAGCCACGTCGAGTCCCTTGTCCCATCCCGCCCTGTGGTCCAGTAAATCCGCCAAAACCGCCGCGACGGAAACCTGTACCGACAGGATGTATCGTTTGCTGTTCCTGGGTATTGTTAGTTAATTGAGCAATCGGAACATCGCCCGTGCTCGAATCATTAAATGGAAATGGCCTGTTGTCGCGAATACCGTCCTGATTTCGAGCAGTGCCGGATACCGCTGAATCCTGTCGTGCCTCATCATCAGGTTGAGCAACATAATCTCTGGTTTGCTCGTAATCGCCGCCGGGATTATAGTAAGTTTGAGGATAATAGGATTGGTCCGCATGACCTGCCTGTGCAACAAAAGAGTTGTCAGACCATGCCGGAGTTTGGTAGTGCGCTAATTCAGGCCCATTATCATCATTCGGAACAGGATAATTTTCAGCTCCTTCAGCCAGAGGCTCTTCAAACACTCCCTGGGCACTTCTTATATTTGCACCTATCGGATCACCCTGCACAAAATCCTGTGTAATAGTAACTTCGTTACTATCGATGGCGTTGCGGAATCGCGGCAGGCCGTTTATGACAAAAGCTATTATAAAAATAAATACCAAACCCAACAACAATCCAATCTTGGCATCTGAAGTCATAATTTACTCCACTTAGTCTTGCGCACAACAAAATTATCGCTTCTGCGCGATTCTCAATTTTGCACTTCTTGCTCGCCGATTTTCGTCAATTTCTTTCTGCGAAGCCACAAGAGGCTTTTTGGTTATAATTTTATAAATGCCATCAGCGGCATTTTGTCGAAAATCGGTCTTGACAATTCTATCTTCCAGGCTGTGATAGCTAATAATTGCAATCCAGCCCTCTTTATTCAATAATACCGGTGCGGCGGCCAGCAGCTTTTCCAAATTCTCCAGCTCCCGGTTTACCGCGATTCTCAGGGCCTGAAAAGTCCTTGTCGCCGGATGTATCCTGCTTCTGTTTCCTTTCTTCCCCAGAGCTTTGCAAACTATTTCTGCAAGCCGGCCGGTTGTAGTTATTTTGTTTTCTTTTCTGGCTCTGACAATGAACCCTGCGATACGCCGCGAAGCCCTGTCCTGACCATATTTAAATATCAAATCAGCTAAATTTTTTTCATCTGTTCTATTGATTATATCGGCAGCGCTATGGGTTAATCTTTTGTCAATTCTCATATC
>CAYSHS010000573.1:0-2085 GCA_964430845.1 uncultured Pirellulales bacterium
TGTATAAGGTTCGTTTCATCATTATTGTTTCGTTTATTATTGCAGTATCGCCGGCATGTCTTGTGCAAAGCTCATTGGCTCGGACCATCATAGGGCAAATAAATCAATCCGAACCGGTTTCCGCTGAGTCTCCTCGCATCGTTATTGATGCAGCAGCGCCGCGCGTCGCGACCAGTCCGGAACTTTATGGCATCTTCTATGAGGAAATCTCGCGTGCCGGTGAGGGCGGCCTCTGTGCTGAGCTGGTACAGAACCGCGATTTCGAGGCAACCAATCTCCCGGAAGGCTGGCGTCAGGAAGGTAGAGACATCTATACCGCACTGGGCAGGCACTACAACCAGTGGTGGGATACTCCCACTCCGGCCTGGTCGCTGGTTGCAGATGGTGGTGCCGAGGGAAGCATTGCGCTTGAAAAAGATAATCCCCTTAATGAACGTAATCCCCATTCTATCAAGCTGACCGCTACCAAAATGGGCGGACGCGCAGGTGTAGCCAACTCGGGTTTCTGGGGCATGAACATCCAGAAAGGTGAAGCCTACGACCTGTCCTTTTATGCTCGCACTGAAGGCAACCACACTACTACTATTAACGTATCCCTTGAAAATGAAAACGGATCGTCTGTTGCTGCGTCAGGCAAGGTGGATAACGTTGGTGGCCAATGGAAGAAATACACTCTTGCGATGACCGCAAGCGCTACTAATACCAAGGCACGTCTGGTCATCACTCAGGCAACTGAAGGTACGATCTGGCTTGATGTGGTCTCGCTATATCCCCGCAAGACATTCAAGGGACACGGGCTGCGACCTGATCTTTGTGAAATGTTAGCAGCTCTTAAACCCAGCTTCGTACGTTTTCCCGGCGGGTGTGTTGTAGAGGGAGCAAGTCTTAGCTCGCGATGGAGCTGGAAGGAGTCCATAGGGGATAAAAGTCAGCGGCGCGGCCTTTATAATGTCTGGGGTTACTTTAATTCCTACGGGCTGGGCTACCATGAGCTTCTGCAGCTTTGCGAAGACCTAAATGCTGATGCAATGTATGTGTGCAATGTCGGTATGAGCTGCAGCGCGCGACAACCGGCAGAGAGTGTACAGGGTGAGGCCCTGCAGCCATGTGTTCAGGACGCCCTCGATGCACTTGAATATGCCATGGGACCCGTCACTTCTATCTGGGGCGCAAAACGCGCGGAAAATGGACACCCCGAGCCATTCAAAATCAAATATATTGAAATAGGCAATGAAAACGGCGGCCCGGTCTATCAGGCCAATTACCGTGTTTTCTATGAGGCAATAAAGGCCAAATACCCTGACATCATTACTATCGCCGACCAGTTCGTCCCCAACACCCCGGTTGAATACGTTGACGAGCACCACTACGTGAGTCCATCAGGCTTCTTTGGTATGGCCAATCAGTACGACAACACGTCGCGTAACGGTCCGAAAATCTATGTCGGCGAGTATGCAGTCAACAACGGCGTAGGCCAGGGCAACCTCCTGGGAGCTTTGGCTGAGGCCGTCTTCATGATGAATATGGAGAAGAACTCCGACATCGTGAAGATGTGTTCATACGCACCGCTGTTTGAGAACGTCAACTCTCGTGAATGGGAGGTTAACCTGATTCGCTTCGACAACTCAAACGTGATTGGTAGAACCTCGTACGAGGTACAGAGGCTCTTTAGCGAAAACAAGCCCGACCAGGTTCTCAAGACTGAAGTATCGGCAAAAGATGTGAACATGCCAGGTACTTCTTCTAGCAGGCGAGGCGGTCGAGGTGGCTTCGGTAGCCGAGGTGGTTCGGCAGGAATTAAGCAGATTTATGCTCTGGCCGGCATGGATAACGCAAAAAAGGAGCTTGTGGTAAAAGTTGTAAATCCCACTGCCGATTCCGTAAAATGCACCATTACGATAAACGGCCTTGCAAATCCTGGTAAAAACGCAAAGGCAATCACGCTTGGGCACGCAAGCAATACCGCCGAAAACACGCTCGAAAATCCTAACGAAGTAAAGCCAGTGGAAAAAACAATCACGATTAGCGGGCCGGAATTTAAATATGATTTTTCTCCCAACTCACTGACAATTTTGCGCATAGCTA
>CAYSHS010000574.1:0-2084 GCA_964430845.1 uncultured Pirellulales bacterium
TTTTATCAATTTCATTCGTGTTTTCGACAGAAACATTTTTCATACCTGCGGGAAAGTGACTTGTGCCAGTAAAAAACACATCCCGGCGTGGTATTACCTGATATTCCCGGATCATGTAAATTATAAATCATCGAGACAGCGGGAATCAGGAAAACATAAAATCCCAGAAAAATAATTACAGCCGCATTTATTCTCACACATAATTTCAGATATTTTCGCATACATAAGATTTACATTATATATCGAAAATTTCAAGGTTTATTTTGAGAACCGCGAAATTTTACGAGGATACTGTAAACGATAGGAGTAGCAATAAGTGAAAGTAAAACGGACATGCAAACCGCACCAATTACAGCGATAGCAAGCGGTCTAAGCATATCGGCACCGGAACCAACGCCATAAGCCAAAGGTAACATACCAAGGGCGGTTGTTCCTGATGTCATTAATACCGGCCTGAGACGACGCTTACCGGCACGAATCAGGGCTTTTTCCAAATCCATACCTGTATCCTGCATAGTTCCGGCAAAGTCAAGCATAAGAATACCGTTCTTGGCTACGATACCTACACCAATAATTGCACCAAGAAGTGAAACGACATTAAGTGATGTATGGCTTATATATAAAGCCAAAATAGCACCGAACATTGCCAGAATTGCACCAAACATAATTGCGACAGGTGCAGAAAAAGACCGAAATTCCAAAATCAGGATTGTGAATACAAGGAAGATTGATAATGAGAGAATTACCAGTAGATGGTAAAAAGATTCCTGCTGTTGCTGATATAATCCACCATATTCGATAACATCCGATGGTATGGATTTATCATTACTTAGTCTTTCACGAATTTCCGCCATAGCACTTCCCATATCACGCTCTTCAAGCCTGGCTGTAACAGCAACATCCTGGCGCAGGTCTTCTCTACGCAACTCAAGCTGACCTGGTTCCTCAGTTACATCTACAACTTGTGAGAGTTTAACGAGCGTCCCATTCGGTGAGCGAAGAGGCAGGTTTTTGATATTTTCAATATTTTCAACGCTACAGGGATCAACCATGACTCGAATATCAATCAGCCGATCCCCCTGTAAAACTGATGAAGCAGTTTGTCCGAGCATGGCTGTCTGGACAGCAGAGGCTACGTTATCAGTCGTTAAACCAAAACGCTGGGCATCAGTATTTCGCAGTCGCAGACTCAGGGATGGTCCCGTAATCATTAAACCATCGAAGGTGTCAACAACTCCTCTGACTTTTTGAATTTCCTTTTCAATTTCTGGAGCTTTATTTTTCAGGAATTCAATATCGGTCGAATAAAGCTTAACTTCAATAGGTTCAGGCGCCCACATTAAGTCCCCAATTAAATCTGAGAGTATTCCTGGAAATTCCCATTGGAGACCCGGTACAGCGGTATTAAATTTATGACGAAGCTCAGAAATTACTTCATCAGTAGTACGCTCTCGGTCAGGTTTAAGCTTAACCAAAAAATCCCCAGTATGAGGCTCTGCTATCGCCAGCGCAAGACGTGCACCCGTACGCCTGGAGTAACTCTCAAGCTCAGGAATAGTAAGCAATATCTGCTCTGCCTGCTTAAGCTGACGGTCTGTTTCAGATAAGCTTGTTCCCGGTCTTGCAACATAATCAATCACGAATGCCCCCTCATCCATAGGTGGGAGGAACTCACTTTCGAGACGTTCATAGATAGCAATACCCGCAAATAAAACAACTACACACAGGCCCAACGTAATCCAGGGGTGATTAAATACTATCCGAACAGTGCGTTCATAAATCGCTGCAAAAAATTTCAATACGACACCACCCTGCACATCATGTGTTTTTGTTTTATTATGGTACATCCCGCTCATAAACCATGCCGCCATAGATGGAGTAATGGTAATCGCCAGCAGCAGAGAAACGAGCAATGATACGGCCATCGTCAAAGCTAAAGACCGGAAAAATACGCCGACAATACCATCAAGAAAAGCAAGCGGAATGAATACAACAACCGGTGTGAAAGTCGAGCTTAACAAAGGCTTGAAGATTTCCTTAATGCCTTCCTGTACAACCTGTCTGCGGGGTGTCCCGCTCAAAAT
>CAYSHS010000575.1:0-2082 GCA_964430845.1 uncultured Pirellulales bacterium
GCCATCTATTTCGTGCAGTAAATCATAAACTTTTAGTATTTGTTTTGGAGTAAAAGGCGGCCTGGCCTGCTGCCCGTCACGGAATGTCGTATCAGTTATCCATATATTTTCCGGTATATTTAAAGGAACATTCTTTTTCTCGAAAACAACTTTCGGGAATTCAGAATATGGAAACACCTCACGATATAAATTAGGTGCTTCCACATCTATCAGTTTATAAGTTTTTTTAGCCATACAATAACTCCAAAAAACGCCGACAGGGATTGTTTACGGCTCAAATCGTAAAATTGTTTGATTTTGCCTGCCCTTACGGCAATCCATATAAAAGGCAATAGCCGAGGTGGGATTCGAACCCACACGCCCTGAACGGGCAGGGGATTTTAAGTCCCCAGCGTCTGCCATTCCGCCACTCGGCCGAAAACCTTTATTTTCATGTACAAAGACACAATACAAGCCCACTGGATGATAAAATATTAACTGATTATCTCTGAGTTTGCAAATAGTTTCTAAAATTACATTTTTTGGCCTGCAACAGCCAGAACTAACGCGAAAACTTTGCTTGCACCTGCTTCTTTAAGTGTCTTGGCGCATTCGTTCAGTGTCGCACCTGTTGTCTTAATATCATCTATAAGGCATATATTTTTACCGGATAATTGATGTCTGTATCGGACGGCAAAAGCGCCAGCCACATTTTTAGCACGAGCGGCCGGACTTGCCATTGTAGGCTGCATACGCGTTTTTCGGATTCGCACCAGATCAGTACTGATTTTCGCAGTGGGGTGCTTCAATTTTCCAGCAATAATTTTTGATTGATTGTAGCCCCGACTTAATCTGCGCGTCCAATGAAGCGGAACAGGTACAAAAACATCAATATTGTTATAAAATCTGCTTCCATGTAGTGCTGAATCAGCAAGAAATGTGAGTGTAATATCAAGCTCCGTTTTTCCAGTCTTAAATGCTAAAATCATTTGCCGGAGACTATTGTCATAAATTCCTGCTCTTGCAATTGCTTCAAAATGTATCTCCTTGCCTAAGCAATCGGGACATGAGCCTTCAATCTGCCCTGCGATACTGGCATCGCGCCCGCATCGAGTGCAATAATCTGAGCCTGTACAAATTATAAGCTGGTTCCAGCAATCCCTGCAGAGGCTTTTTTCAGTTTCACTTATACTTTTATTGCAATTAATACAAACCGCCGGCCAAAAAAGCTGTATAATACTATGTAAAGTAAAGTTACTTATCTGCTTACTCATAAACAAGCTATTTAACTTTTCCCTGAACATAAAGCCGAATATATAAAAACCGGCTCATTTTTACAAATATAAAAGGCAAAATTCCGGAAGAAAGTTATAAACGGAAGGTTAATATGTATATAAGAAATAGTGAATATGACATCAGATATTCTTATGAAAAAGACTGATTATTGAGATAAACAAAGAATATCGCAGTCTCTGATTATTGATATAACCGTTTTATCCGTAAGCTATTATGTCATATTATCTGACTCTTGCGAGGGTTATAAAGCTAAAGAACTATTGACTAAAGCGATTTATATGTTTATAATTAAGTTTTTATGGCAAAATCAGGAAGAATAACTGGAAAGAAACAGACTAACAAATCCTCCTCCAAGGTAGCCAAAGTAAAAAGTAAAATAGCTTTTAAGACTTATCAGAAGGCAATTGAATACCTTTTTAAGAAGACGGATTATGAGAAGGAAGAGGTTCTGCGCTATAATGTTACCACATTCAGCTTAAAAAGGATGGAGAAGCTTCTTTCCTTATTAGGCAACCCTCATCTTAAATTCCCTACAGTCCATATAGCCGGTACAAAAGGAAAAGGCTCGACAGCAACTATGCTGGCTAAAATGCTTGAAGCCAACAACTATAAAGTGGGTTTATATACATCGCCGCACGTACTGCATTTACACGAGCGAATTACCGTTAATTCTGAAATGATTAATGAAGACGAAATGCGGGATTTGCTTAACAGAATTTATGGACCAGTCGAAAAACTCTCAAAAACCGATCACCCTACCTTTTTCGAGATTTTTACTGCAATAGCTTTCATGTATTTTGTTGATAA
>CAYSHS010000576.1:0-2081 GCA_964430845.1 uncultured Pirellulales bacterium
CAGGCTCGCGGAAATGCACGTGAATATCAATCAGACCGGGTGTCACCAGCTTGCCATGTGCATCTATGATATTCTGCACGTTTTTCTCGACCTTGCCAAGTTCTGCGATTTTCCCGTCAGAAACAAGCACATCGCATATCCTGTCAATTTTGTTCGCCGGGTCAATCACCCTTCCGTTTTTTATCAATAATTCAGTATCCATAGTTTATTTTCTCACAAGCAGTAATATATTCGCATTTTCATTTTTCCTTTGATACCATCGCTGCCTGGTTCACTAAAAATAACACGGCCATTCTTACGGCTAATCCGTTTTTAACCTGTTCGAGAATCACACTATTGTGACCGTCGGCCACTTCGCTTTCTATCTCAAGACCCCTGTTAATCGGTCCCGGGTGCATTACCAATATATCGGGCTTTGCCTTTTGCATACGTTCGACAGTCAGGCCGAAATAATGCGAGTATTCCCTTATCGACGGGAATGGATTTCCGCCAAGTCTCTCGAACTGAATACGGAGCATATTAATAACGTCAACCTTTTCAATAACCTCATCGAGCGAATAACTCACTTTAACAGGCAGCTTATTAACCTGCGAGGGCATAAGAGTCGGCGGCCCGACAAACGTCACCTCTGCTCCGAGCTTCGTCATCGCCCACATGTCACTGCGAGCCACCCTCGAATGAGCAATGTCGCCCACTATTGCTATCTTGAGTCCTTCGAGAGAGCCTTTTATCTTGCGAATAGTATAAACATCGAGAAGCCCCTGCGTCGGATGCTCGCAATAACCGTCACCGGCATTGACGACAGACGCTTTTATATTCCTGCTTAAAAACCTCGATGCGCCTCCGGCATTGTGTCGAATCACGACTATATCAATTCCCATGGCTTCGAGGTTTCTCGCGGTATCAAGAAGCGTCTCACCTTTGTTCACGGAACTGCTTTTCTGGGTGAACTCGATAACATCCGCGCTTAACCTGTTGGCGGCTAAAGCAAAACTGTTCCTCGTTCGCGTGCTGTCCTCGAAAAACAGGTTCACAACTACCTTGCCCCGTAAAGGCGGAGCTTTCTTAACCGAGCGTGTGCTTATCTGCTCGAACCCATTTGCCGTATCGAGCAGGTATGTAATTTCCTCGGCGCTCAAGTCCCTCAATCCAAGCAAGTGCTTGTGAATCCAGTTAAATTGCCTGCTTTTTTTTATTAAAGCCATATTTACTTCATGCTTTCTTATTTTACAACCACTTCATCTTTACCATCCGATTCGACAAGATTTACCTGCACCATTTCTTCCGGGCCTGCATCGGTTTTGTAACCAACATAATCAGCCTGTATCGGGAATTCCCTGCCGTCTCTTTCGATTAGAACCGCCAGCCTTATCGCTTTGGGCCTGCCCAAATCTATCAGCGCATCCATCGCGGCTCGTGTTGACCTTCCTGTGTGCAGGACATCATCGACTAAAATTATTATTTTATGGTCGATATCGAACCCGATTTCAGTAGTACGAACATTAGGCTGGAAAGAATTCTGAGGCATGTTCAGGTCATCACGATACAATGTTATATCGAGAGTGCCGCACGGGACATCTTTCCTGAGCTTCTTCGAGAGCAATACCGAAAGCCTCTGTGCAAGCACTTCCCCCCTGCTGCGAATGCCGATTATGGCAATATCCTGGCCGGAAGGTGTTTTATTGATAATTTCGCTTGTTAAATTCCTGAGAATATTACTTATCTGTTCGGAATCCAGAATTACTTTAATAGTCATAATAAACCTTCTATTTACAATACCCCTAAATATTTTCCGAAGTATAACAACTCTGACCAATAAAGGCAAGATGTTGTAAAAACTTTATAAAAACTGGTTTATCACACATAAAAACATCAATACACGGATAAAAAGGAAAAAAATATAAAAAATATTCAAAAAATCCTGAAAATTTATTACAGCCATATGTACTTATGTATAAAAGAGTTACGAGAGAGAGAGAGAGAGAGAGAGAGAAAAAAAATAATATAAAAAAAATGGGCAAACCTATTGACAAAAATTTTCTGCATGTGTAATTTAGACTTAGAAAGTGAAGAGTATCGGG
>CAYSHS010000577.1:0-2081 GCA_964430845.1 uncultured Pirellulales bacterium
GTTTGGTGCTTCGGCGATGATATAACCATTTTTTAAATGCACTTTTGCGCCGAGTGCTTCGAGGCCGCGAATGTGAAGATTTACAGGTCTGTCACCAATAGCGCATCCACCAGGCATGGAAACTTCCGCTCTGTTGCAGCGGGCGAGCAACGGTCCTAAAATACAAATGCTTGCACGCATTTTTCGTACAATATCGTATTCGCCTACGGGATTGTCGATAACAGATGAATCGATACACAAGTCCCGATTCTCTTTTCGTTCAATTTTGCATCCCAACGAGCCGAGAAGTTCCTCGCAGACAGAAATATCCAGAAGATAAGGTACAGATTTTATGACAGAAATGCCAGGAGCCAGGATTGAAGCCGCCATGATTGGCAGGGCGGCATTCTTCGAGCCGTTCACTCTTACTGAGCCTGATAATTTTACCGGTCCTTCGATGCGAAATATATCCATAATCAATTTTCCTTGATAATATGATGCCAATATAATACAAAGTTAATTTTATTTCAATATTGTGAAAGTATAAATGAATATACCAGTAAATATCAAAGAAATAATTAGCCAAATTAGTCCTGAAGAAATTGTTATTCTGCTTGCAGGGCTATCGGTATTTGTTATATGGTTTTTCAAAACCTCATTCGGCAGGAGAGCACTGGAAAATTCTATTCCGCGAAGAAACAACATGCCTCTTTTTTTCCCGCTCTTTATAATATTTTCTGTTTTGCTTGCTATCGGATTATTAAGTTATTTGTCATTATGGCTGTTCCGGAATTTTCCAGAAGAGCGTCAGGTTTTTATAAACGAGGTATTAAATATCGCAGCAGGCCTGGTTTCCATAGGAATTATTCTGTGTTTTGTCAGGATGTATTTTGTTCGCGGCATAAAAGGATTCGGGCTGAACATCAGAACTATTCCAAGAGATTTCATAGCCGCTTTTATTAATTTATTTGCAATCTGGCCTGTTATATACATAGTTTTTGAAGCAATAATGAAAATAAATGAAGTAATTTTCGGGCCCGATTATACAATTCCCACGCATGTAGAGCTTCAATCTTTAATAAATAATCAAAATCTTATGGTGCGCATAGCTATTACAATAGGGACAGTTTGCACAACACCTTTTCTCGAGGAAATGCTCTTTCGCGGTCTTTTCCAGACTGCAATCCGCACGTCTTTGAATCATAAATATTCCGCCTGGATAGCAATATTAATAACTTCGCTTTTTTTTGCAATAAATCATGCAAATGTTTCGCATTGGCCTGTTCTGTTTATTCTTGGAGCGTGCATGGGATATTCGTATGAAAAAAGCGGCTCGTTATTTCGGCCTGTTTTCATACATATACTGTTCAATGCTTCAAGTGTAATATCCACATGGGTGCAATAATTGAAAAAGTTTTATTGCATATCCCAGCCTCCTCCGAGCGATTCGTACAGTGTAACAAGGTCGAGCGCAAGCCGGCTTTTACTTACAGTAAGGGCATCTTCCGCCTGATACAACTGTCTTTGTGCATCGAGCACATTCAGAAAATCGACAAGACCCTGCTGATATCGATATTGTGCCAAATCTGCCGACCTCCTGCTGGCTGAGGTTTCAGCATCGAGATAATTCAAACGCTGCTGCTCGTTGCCGTATGCGATTAAAGCGTTTTCAACATCTTCGAGTGCATTCAAAACGCTCTTGGTATAAATGTCCATTGCTTCCTGCTGTTTGGCATTCTGCAATTTTATGTTGCTTCGTATTGTTCCGAAATCAATTATTGGCCATGACAAGCCTGAACCCAGTGTCCAGTATTTGCTGTTACTTTCAGTGAAACTATTGTATTCTGTGCTTTCCAGGCCAAATGCGCCTGTCAAAGAGAAACGCGGAAACAGGTCTGCTGTTGCGACTCCGATGTTAGCGGTTGCAGCCGCGAGATTTCGTTCTGCTCTCCTCACGTCGGGCCTGCGTGTAAGTAAATCTGAAGGCAATCCAATTGGAATCATCGGTTTTGTTGCAGGAATATTTCCGTCTGCTATTAGCTGGTTTTCGAGTGCCCTTGGTTCTTTTCCCGTTAATATGCTGATTCGATGAGCAGCCTGGT
>CAYSHS010000578.1:0-2069 GCA_964430845.1 uncultured Pirellulales bacterium
AACATCCCGCCAAACCCATCCATTTGTTTTCGAGCGATATCATGATGAGGATGACCGGGAAGACCTGGATAATGCACTTTTCTGATTCTTGTGTCCTTCTCAAGTTTTCCAGCAAGATATTTTGCATTGAAATTGTGCCGCTCCATGCGAACGCTGAGAGTCTTTATTCCACGGTCAAGTAAGAATGAAGCAAAGGGGTCCATGGTACCTCCAAGAAGTTTTGCAGCACTGCGCACTTTTGCCATCATGTCGTTCGGTCCAGATATAGTACCAGCAACAATATCACTATGCCCACCGAGATATTTGGTCGCACTATGCATCACTAAGTCGATTCCCAACTTGTGAGGTCTCTGATTGATTGGAGAGCCAAATGTACTATCAATCATGCTAATGGTTCCTGTGGAACGAGCTGCATCAGCGACTTTCTTTATGTCAACTATCTTCAAGGTTGGATTGGTGGGGGTTTCAAAGAAGCATAGTTTATAGATATCACCTGAGTCAGATAACCTGTCTACTAGCTCGTCAGTATCAACATAATCTACATGAATTCCATTCTGAGGAAGTATCTTATTGAATAGTTGAACAGTTCCTCCATAGATAGAATCACTTGATAGGATTCTCTCACCACCTTTCACAAGTCCCATCACTGCTGAAGATATTGCGGCCATTCCTGAAGCTACAACATGGGTATCCTCTGTCCCTTCAAGAGCACTGATTTTTTCCTCAACGTTCTTTGTAGTTGGATTACTCCATCGAGTGTACACATGTCCACCAGATTTTCCTTGCACTGAATCTAGCATCTGTTGTTGATTCTCGAAGACAAAAGTGGAAGTCTGTACAATTGGAACAACTGCGGGTCCTGACGTTTGTGTATGTGTGCCCTGAACACATAATGTCGATAGGTGTCGCTCAATATTCCTCATTAGAATCATTCCAATCAATTTCTAAAGAATATTCAGCATGAGTCTTATAGATAAACTGAAAGGTGCAATTAGTACTAAAGTGTTAGAATTCAAACAGGTTCGTCTTGAATATCGATTTCTACAACTCCCTCAGCTCCACAGTACTGACAATGATATACCATATCATCTCCAATATTTGTCAAATCAATAGTTGCATCGCAGTTGGGGCACTCAACAGGAGCTGAAATTTTCCTTACAAGAGAAACAACAGTAGGGTGAACATCTGTTCGCGAGCCCTTTGGTACTTGAGCATATTTGCGGAACTGATTCACAGAGAGGATTAATAGGACAATGATGAGTGGGAAGAAAACCGCATAAGCAACAACACGCGCTGTCAAGTCAGAGCCTAGAACCGAGCTAGTTGTTAGGTACATCATAACAAATGTTGCAAGTGTGAGAATCATCATGATTGACAACACTTTCCGATCTTGCGAACTACTAGATTTCATGCACTCGACTGAGCAGTAGGTCGCATCACCACTGTGAAACCAGTTATCACTTTGTTGAGTCCCACACCATATGCATTGCTCAATCTTTGATGCTTCCAAAATGAGACGCAATCGATGTGGGTCTTTGGTCTTGACCAACTCAAATCCTCAATATTGATTGTATCATGAATTGATAAAAGGTCTTGGAAAAATAAATACCAGAAGAGAATAAATCTCTTAATTTCAATGGATTTTATGTATCAGGAGATATGCCTAATGGATTCAAGTGATAAACAGCTACAGAAGGATGAGAAGAAAACAGGAACTTCGTGGAATGCTATTATTCTGATTCAAATCATTGTCATAACCACAATTATCGTCACAGTGTCTTTCACATATCTCAGAGCATTCCCATTTGATAGCGACCTAGGAATCTATAGAATACTTCCAGGAGACATCCTTATTGATTTCATCTGGCTCTATGTATTTTCGATAATTATCGGTCTTACGTTGTATTTCATCTCACCAATGCTGGCTAGTTTCATGTTGAGAATACATCGAGCGTTCATTGGAAAGAACTCAAGATACTATTCACAAGACATTGTTCTGAATGTTACAATAGGCTCTCAGATTCGCAGGTTATTACTTCCTGCCTTTACCACTCTTGGTATATCTTATT
>CAYSHS010000579.1:0-2060 GCA_964430845.1 uncultured Pirellulales bacterium
CTAAAATAAACGGAGGATACAGGTTCTTAGGTTCTGCGCCATTTACTGTAATTGCCACTTTTCCCATAATTATCACCGATATACTAACGGGTGCGAAGGAATTTTGATATATAAATCTATCTTGTTAAATAAAAATTTAACGGCGTTATATTATGACACAATAAGACATAAAAAAATTCACACCTCGTTGCATATGCCACAGTTTTTTAATTGAGCCATTTCATTGCGGTATTGCTTGAATTTTGGATTGTAGAAAATCCTCTTGCATATGTCACACAAATGAATCCACGATTCGGGGTCCTTAATGCTCTTGTCCTTTTCCATTATCTTCTTGGCTACTTCCTGTGCATATTTTTCTATTTCGGGAAAAATTTCCATCAATACTTCATCTCTCCCCCGGGTAGAAGCACAATACTGGCTTACTGACGCTTGTGTTATATTTAACATAGCTGCGACATCGACTTGACGTAGATGATAATCCTTGATGAGAACCCTAACTAGTTCTGCCCGGACATTCGGCAGGACGGTATTTACGACTACTTCACACGGCGGCCTCATCAAGTGCGCTAAATGTCAGGACATAAATAAAGATAACGTTGTTATATAACAGTGTTAAAATTTTATCATATGATGCAGATATAAATTTATATGTGTTTACATTACACTTTTCATCAAATACTGATGTATAATAAATTAAACTGGGATAAAGGAGGAATAGATGTGTCTGTAAAATTATTGATAGTAGGGGGCGTTGCCGGTGGTGCAAGTACTGCAACACGCGCACGCAGGCTTAGTGAGGATGCAGAAATAATACTTTTTGAACGCGGCGAATTTATTTCATTTGCAAATTGCGGTTTGCCATACTACATAGGTGACGAGATAAAGGATAGAGATGATCTGATAGTAACAACTGTCGAACTTCTTCAGGACAGATTCAATATTGATGTGAGAACATTCAATGAAGTAATTGATATAGACAGGGAAAATAAGGAGATTGTTGTAAAGGATTTGAAGAAGGGCGAGGAATATAGAGAAAGCTATGATGTACTGGTATTAAGTCCTGGAGGCTCGCCCATCAAGCCACCGCTTGAGGGTATAGATCTTGATACTGTTTTCTCTCTCTGGACCATTCCAGATTCAGATAAGATAAAATCATACGTTGCGGAGAATAATCCAAAATCAGCAGTAGTCATCGGTGGTGGTTTTATAGGCCTGGAAATGGCAGAAAACCTAAAGTTCCTTGGTCTTGATGTAACGGTAGTTGAAATGCTGGACCAGGTCATGCCACCTCTTGATTTTGAGATGGTGTCATTGGTCCATCAACATATCATTGACCACGGAGTTCACCTTCATCTCTCAGATGCGGTCAGCTCATTTCACAAGAAAGGTGACAAGACAGTAGTCAAAACCAAAAGCGGTGCAGAGTTGGAATCCGACATGGTCATTCTTTCGATTGGCGTTAGACCGAACAATGAACTGGCCAAGATTTCTGGACTTGAAATGGGTGACAGGGGTGGTATTAAGACTAACAAGAACATGTTAACCTCAGACCCAAATATCTATGCTGCCGGAGATGTTTGTGAGGTAACTGATTTCATAAACGGACAACCGGCCATGATTCCGCTTGCAGGCCCAGCAAATAAAATGGGACGTATCGTTGCTGACAATGTATTCGGAAAACCATCCGAATACAAGGATACCCAGGCTTCTGCCATAGTGAAGATTTTTGATCAAACCGTGGCCCTTTCAGGTAACAATGAGAAACTTTTACAGAGATTTAACATTCCATATCTGAAATCATACACACAATCTGGCTCACATGCAGCTTATTACCCTGGAGCCCAGATGATGAACATAAAGCTTCTATTTTCTCCGGACGATGGGAAGTTGCTGGGCGCTCAGATAGTTGGAATGGACGGGGCTGACAAGAGACTGGATGTTCTGGCCACTGCCATAAGGGCAGGCATGACCGTCTTTGACCTTGAGAACCTGGAACTGGCCTATGCACCTCCATTCTCTTCAGGGAAGGACCCTGTCAATATGGCTGGCTTCGTCGCTTC
>CAYSHS010000580.1:0-2059 GCA_964430845.1 uncultured Pirellulales bacterium
AGGTGAGCTTGTATAAGAGGAAATTGACGAGATACTTACAATCCTGAATGACCTGTCGCTATGCTCTTTTTTCTGCTCTATCATCCAATTTGAAACAAGCTGTGTCAGAAAGTAAGGACCTTTAAGATTTATCCCGATTACCCTGTCAAAATCTTCCTCTGTACCTTCGAGAATATCAAGCCTCTTCACTGGCGCCGTGCCTGCGTTATTTACAAGTAAATCACATCTTCCATATTTTTCTTTAACAAAATTGACCAGCTCATTTCTGTCTTTCGTGCTGCTGATGTCACTTCGCATGATTTCACATGTCCATCCTGAAACGCTTATCAACTTTTGCGTCTGGAAAGCCCATGAATCATCCGGCTCTCCATGGGAATCAAAATCATAGAAACTTATCACTACATCATATCCCAGCTCAGCGAGTCTTATTGATATGGCTTTACCGATACCTCTGCTTGCCCCGGTAACAAGTGCTACAGGTTTTTCCATTAAAAAATCCTTCCAGAATTATTTTTGAAAATATTAATTTTCATGTACTTGTCCATATATCTCTTTGTCACGTATTGCGCATCCGGTCATGCCGTCATCACGCATCATCTCTGAACAGGCACTGCAGCTTATACAGACTTTTTTCTGGTTCATTTTTCCTTTTCGTATTATATCTTTTGCGAAATCAGGATAAGCTAACGCCATTCGTCCTGCGCCTGCTATAGTAACAAGACCATTAGAAATATTAGCAGCGGCAGCGTTGGGAAGTAACGACCTTAGCCAGCTATAACCAGAACCTGCTATTGCGATATTCGGAAATTTATTTTGTACCTGTCCTGTCAAATTGATTAGCCTGTTTACACCAACTAACGGATGCTCCGGCTCTTCGTAACCGCCAAATACAGGTTTATTAAACGGCCTGTTTAAATGCGGATTATAGTAAGGATTTGCAATTGTTATGTTGAGCAGATTCACGCCGCGATCCTGCAAAAGCTGGATAAGTTTTATCGGCTCAGTTAAATCGGGCTTTGTATAATCTTCCTTATCTACTCCCCATCCATAAGGATACGGTATAGCATCATATATCCCAAGACGTGCTGTTATTACTGCTTCGTTACCAAGCTCATTGTGTATTTTATCGACAGTTTCAATCAGGAATCTTGTACGATTGTCGAACGAGCCGCCGTATTTACCTTCCCTGTTATAACATGCAAGAAGCTCGCTAACCAAATATCCATGACATGACTTGATATCGACTGCATCAAATCCAGCCTCGAATGCCAGTCTCGCAGCATTAACATAAGCATTCTGTAAGTTATCAAGATACTCATCTGTAACAATTGGCCAATCGTCAGGGATTTTACTTTCCCTGTTCGGATTGGGTATCTGCTGCGGCATGAGTGCATCACGATATGGATCGCGCTGCGGTATAATCGGATAAGCTTTCCCCTGTGGTTTGCTGTACCTTCCCGAATGTGTAAGCTGCATTACAATTACAGGCTTATGGTTCGGGCCCATACTTTCCGCCGCAGTTTGTCTCATCATGGAGACCATCTCGGCAAAATCGCTTTTATTATTTTCATTTATCCAAAGCTGCCTCGGATTTGCCCTGCCTTCAGAAACAACTGCAGTTGCCTCTACCCAAAGCAAACCAGCACCACCGGATGCAAATCTCTTGTAACGCCTGAGTGTGAGTGTGCCCGGACTGCCCTTTGAATCTCCATCACAGCCTTCCATCGGATGGATCGCGAGTGAATTAGGTATGAATAGTTCACCTGTCTGAACAGACCTGGCCAGGATAGAAACATCTTCCTGCGCTTTTATAGACAGACCAAGCTTGTCACTCAATTTATTTAAATCTTCGATGTTCCGTAACTGAAATTCCCACATCTTAATTTATTTCAAGTTTCTCTTTAAGAAACCTGGCGGTGTAGCTGTTTGTGTTTTTAATAATTTCTTCCGGCGAGCCGGTTGCGACTATTTGGCCGCCTGCTTCGCCGCCTTCGGGACCAAGGTCTATAATATAATCTGCCATCTTTATCACATCAAGATTATGTTCTATCACAATTAC
>CAYSHS010000581.1:0-2041 GCA_964430845.1 uncultured Pirellulales bacterium
ATAAGATTGCCGTTTGAAGCCATGTTCTCTCTTCCCTGGTAAAGGCGGCCGGGATTTATGACGCTCGTAGGGTGTGCAAAATGAAGTTTTTTGCACACGCATGCCTGAGATACGCGTATGAAGGTACCCGCGTGTGCAACCAGCCCCTAAGTGACGAGTTGCACACCCTACCGCTCACCCTGACCATAGTTAAATGATTAGACAGATTTAATCCTAATGATTTCATGCTCGCAATTGTCGCCATGACCGGCACAATTGCAAGAGATTGTTGATAAGACTCACGATTATTTATTTGTTTATATCAAAAAATGAAGTGAAAACGATAAATTGTAAAGCTATTCAGGGGAAAACGGGGTCAGGTGCATTTATCGATTTTAATGCTCGTAGTCATCTGACTACGCGCCTGACACATCTATATCAAGTATCGGCGAGCACTGCGCACTATATCAATCGCATTGACTATAGAATAATGATGTGCAGTTGTCACCGTACGAAAGTTATCGCTCTCCATATATACCGGTTCAGTAATCCTTAAATCCCTGCATCCACTCCGGCCAGTTTTCAGGCATGGCGCCGCCTGCTTCAGTCCAAGCACCCAACGTATCAAACTTGCGATGCCAGTTCAAAGTCCACAGCTCTTTGAGTCCGACTTTTCTGACCGACCAGTCCATAAACAGATTGTTAATTCCTCCGTCATGACGGTTAATGCAGCAAAAGGACATTCCCGAATCAGAAGTGTGCAAATCATCATATTCCGGAGGAGCATCGTTATCCTCAACACTTGTGTACGGCCAGCAACAGTCAAAACAAACCGGTATATCGTTTGAACCTTGAATCAAATATCCGCCCGAGTAACGATCTAATTCTATATTGTTGATCGGATCGAGAATATACATATTAATGCCATAGCTGCCGTAATAGAAGTTCTTAGGAGTCGGTTCTTCCGGACTGGTAGCCGTAGGTATGCGCCAGCTCGAGAATTTGTAGCCGTTCCATTTTGGATTATCAACATACCTGGCGGCCATCGGACAAAGAAACAAGTCATTGCTGTCTCCGGTATAGTTACGCAGATACCAATACCAAAGTATCTTGCCGGATACATTATCGAAGAATCGCATGTTGTTGTCTTCGGTATACATGTAAAAGCACAGTCCCCACTGTCTAAGATTTGCCTGGCAGACAACAGCCCTGGCCTGGTGTTTGACCCGCTGCAGCGCCGGCAGCAATATCGCTACCAATAATGCAATAATGGAAATGACCATCAAAAGCTCTATTAGTGTAAATGCCTTTGGCTTGCTCATAATGGCTCGTTTCCTTTCTCCTTCTCAACGGATAATACACAAGCGCGGTCTTAGTTATGCTCTATTAATCTTGTCGCATCCTATTATTTTCAGTAGTCTTTGAAGTTTCTCAACCATTTTGGCCAGTCTTCGGACTTTGCTCCGCCGGCCCTGGTCCATTGTCCTGCTGTGTCGAACTTGCGATACCATTTCAACGTCCACAGCTCCTTAAGCCCGACCTTTCTGACGGACCAGTCCATAAAAAGGCTGTTGATCCCCACATTGTGGCGGTTGATACAGAAAGGCCACATATAACAACCACGAGTTTCAACCACGCTCCATTCAACAGGAGCCCCGTCCTCATAATCAGGAGGAGGGCTGAATGGGTACGGACAACCGCCGCTGGTCCTGGAGTCTAAGAGCACGGGAACGTTGTTTGCACCCTTAACAAGGCATGTCCTCCACAAGTACCCATAATCGACAAGATTATTTGGGTCAAGGCCCGCTATAAAACCGTTCTTGCCGTAGCTGGAAATAACAGTGTCGCCGCCAAAAAAAGAGTCAGCCCAAGGGGAAAGAGTGGTTCCAATTGGTCGTACCTCTCCCCAGACTTTGTGACTGCTAAGCTTTAACGCTATTGGGCACAAGAGCAGTTCGTCAGAATCTGGACAGTAATGCCATAAAGGTTCAAGAAACGACACATGAGATGCGTAGCAACTGAAAAGCTCTCCGTTATTCTCCAACGTATACATCGAATACGC
>CAYSHS010000582.1:0-2029 GCA_964430845.1 uncultured Pirellulales bacterium
AGTCAATATAAAAATCAATAATTACCGCGAACGAAAGTAAAATATCACTAAAAATGGGTAAAATCAAGAAATATTTAAAACCGTGTAAATCCCGTGACGAATAAACAAGAATACAGAACACAGAATACTGAATACAGCTTGCATTGCTGAAGATTGCCTCGCTACGCTCGCAAAGACCTGGCTTATTTCTCGGTGTTCTCTGACTTCGGCGAGCTCACCTGTCGAGAGCCTCAAGGTCGAACGAGTCGAGCCGTGGCAATAATTTGAATTTACTTTTTTAAATAGATTCTTTCCATTCTCCGTAGCAGAGCTACTACGAAGGATGAACTTTGCGGCTGATTTTCTTCTTTTTCATCGATTTTTTATACTCTTTTGCTTCTGTATGATATCCAATCTGCGATTTTGATGTTGCCTCTTCTTCTATCATATACTCGAGAACGGTAAAAACCTGCTGGAACTGCTCATCGTATTTTCGCTCCATCGATTCTATCTTGCGGCGTAGCAAGGCATTGTCAGCAAGAATTTCCCGCAGTTTAACAAATGTTCGCATAATAGCGATATTTACTTCGACTGCCCGTTTGCTGCGAAGTACGCTTGAGAGCATTGCAACTCCCTGCTCTGTAAAGGCATAGGGATTATATCGTCTGCCGCCGCTGCCTTTTTTTGAGGTCGCAAATTGCGACCTCAAGTTCTTTGTTTCTTCATCGGTTAGCTGGAACATGAAATCGGAAGGAAAGCGATCAATATTACGCTGTACCTGCTCGTTCAGGCGTTTCGTTGGCACTCCATAAAGAACAGCCAAATCCTTATCGAGCATTACTTTCTGTTTACGAACTAAGTAGATACATTGCCGGATTCTTTCGATTGGTATCATTAACACTGTTTCTTCCGCCATATCGTTTTAACCTTGAAACTCCTAATTGATTAATAGCTTTCGCGAAAAAAGCGAACATAGCACTTAAATTCAGGAAAATCAAGGATTTTCACAGGTAAATTATGCCTGTAAATGCAACTTCTTTTTCCTGCTCCCGGCCTTTTATAACTGCTCTTTTTGGTTTTCCCATTTTACCCGATTGGGACATCCGGCTTTTATCCAGTCTTCTACTTCTTTTCTTATCCAAAGTGAGTAGCCGCCTATTTTTATCGGCGCCGGAATGAGTCCCAGTTTATTTATCTTACGGACTTCCAATTCTTCTATGCGCAGGATTTTTGCTAATTTCACAATACTGATAAGCTCGGCGTTTTTTGGTTTTACCGATTTATCTTCCGGCTCTTCGATTCCTCCTATAATCATCGGGATTGTTTCGATTTTTGCCTTTTGCCTATTCTTAGGTATAAAAGATAAATCTTTACCAGATTTTCTCAGGTTACGAATATTTGAGCCGGCGAAACCATTTTTATCCTCTTTTTTTGCCGCTTTCTTTTTCTCCTGATTGCTTAAATATTGTAGTACATCAAGATTGTCTTTGTCTGAAAGCATCAAGTCATCGCTTATTTCCTTCCACTTTTGCAGTTTTTTAAGATACGACTCCGAGAGCTGAAAATCATCCTTTTTTTGAGTTGTCATTTTCGATCCATCGATATTCGACCGTTATATATTAAAAAAAAGGGCGGCGTTGCCGTTGGTCGAAGAACAGCATTGTTGAGGTAATTACTCCTTAACTCTGCCGCCCGGATTAGATTCTGAACTCGTCAATGTCTGATGTTATAATCATTATCTTCTCAATCCTAAAAATTTATCTATAACAAATTACGTGAAAAAAGCCAAAATACCACTTCAAATACAGAAAATCAAACATTTTAATTAGTATAATATGCCGATAAAAAGTGAAAAAAACAATAAAAATGTCAAAATTAAAACAAGAGTTTTGCAAAAGTTCATTTAAAAAATTAAATCAACTCCGCTGAGTCTGCGGGAATCCAGGCGGTGCTGTTGTCGGTAAGCTCAATATGATACCAGTGCGGTCTGCCTTCGAGCAATTGGAATTCCGTGCCCTCGTGAAGGGATTCCTTGAAGCTGGGTGGATAA
>CAYSHS010000583.1:0-2022 GCA_964430845.1 uncultured Pirellulales bacterium
TGCTCTTCGGTCTCATGCACTTTGCCCTGTTTGTTCTTTCGGAGATATCTTCGGTTCAGGATTTCAGATCGCATCTTATTGTTTTTTTTAGTTTTCATAAAAATCTTATTGTTAAACTTCTTCTTGTGATTTTTCAAATTTAGTACCTGTATTTGAGGATTTTTCAATTCTTTCAAACTTAATTTGCTGAGATCCATCCTGAATAACATCGCCAAATCGCATTCCAATAGTAACACCGACAGTGTCATTGATGTCGACATTCGCACCATCGATATTGGCATCAATTCTACATGCCATTAAAAAAGAGCAGGTTTTGTGATATTTGCTTGGCCGAATTGGTAATGGTAAGTCTATTTCATGTGTACGGCCAAGTTGAGCTGGATCAAGGTTTTCGATGATCACATGGATATACTGTGTGTTATTTTCAACTATTCGGATGATACCTTTGTAGAGCTTACCCTTTTTGGGATTCGGCCAGCCTTTAACAATAAGCACATTGTTTTTTTTTGGTGACATAAGTGTTCTCCTTATTTTTCTCAAGTTTAAAATTTTGTTCGTTAATTCGTAATGTAATTGGCAATCTTTTGGGCCCTTTGCACAACCAGATTGTTAATTCAAATACTTCGTATTAAATCCAGGAGCGTTTCAATTACCTCATTCAAATAAATTCCTATTCCTAAAACGAGGATTGCTAATATCCATGTTGATAGTAAATCCCAGAATGACTTCTCTAACTTAGTTGGATCAGCAGGGAGTTCAAAGAAAGGTTTAATGGCATTGTGCATCTGGATCAATTTATCTGAAAGTAATCTTTGCATTAGAATCCGTGTAAGAATCATACACATAAAAATAAATGCCCCTGAGAGAGTTACTAACAAAGCAACACGAATTAGTATGAGAATGAATTGCATAATCTGATCTCCAATAATTTTGTTATTTTATAAGTTTCATCAACAACGAATGCTCAGCTATTTCAGTGCCATATTTAAGTTATTCAAAACCTACCATATTTATATATAGAGACAGTAAGCCTTGCATACCAAGATACAATATAATCCTGCAAATATGGCTTCTTTTACACTGAGCAGTTAGTGATTTTTGACGAACAGAAAAATCTCATAATGATGAACAAACAATTGCTATGTAAATATCTTGCCGGACTTTGGTTTTTAACATGAGAAAAACCAAAGTCATGGAGGTGATAAGAGATGGAAAAATGTAAATTATGCGGGAGAAACGTATCTGAGCTGATTGGGCCATATTGCAGCCGATGCGATAAACTTGTTGGAGATGTAAATGCTGGTTTGGCTATGGAGCCGATTGAATTAGAGCTTTGAATAAACGAGGTGAACAATAATGAAATCAAATCATGCAAGAAAGGTCTCGGAACGGGCTTTCAACCAATTAGTTGAAGCAGTTGAAGCTGGCAAGAGCCAAAATCTAATCGATTATTTGAAGGCCATGGGCAGATTCCACAATTACAGCTTGGGCAATGCAATTTTAATCAGTTTTCAGAAACCGGATGCAACGCAAGTTGCTGGCTATCATACATGGCAGAAGTTTGGCAGACATGTAAAGCGGAATGAGAAGGGAATCGCCATAATGGCTCCTATTATCTGGCGTAAGAAAGCGACACAGTCAGAAGAAGAGGAAAAGGAAGAAGACGAAACAGTTTTAGCTTTTAAAACTGCGTATGTGTTCGATATCAGTCAGACAGATGGTAAGTCACTGCCTGAATTTGCACGGGTCAAAGGTGATCCCGGTGTCTATATTGAAAGATTAAAGGAGTATGTTACTGCCAGAGGGATCAGATTGGAGTATAGTGATGCGATTGGTTCTGCTGAGGGTGTTTCTTCGGGTGGGTTGATAAAACTCAAGAGAGGATTATCCCCTGCAGAGGAACTCTCGGTCTTGGCCCATGAAATAGCTCACGCAATACTTCACAGAGATGGGGTCAACATACCAAAGCGCAGAAAGATCAGAGAGACCGAAGCTGAGGCCATTTCTTTTGTTATTTGTCAC
>CAYSHS010000584.1:0-2007 GCA_964430845.1 uncultured Pirellulales bacterium
CAGGCAGGTAAGTCTGCGTGGCACAGAGAGCATCATGAAGTTCTCAAAAGAAACCGGTAAAACAATCACAAGTGGCGAATTTGCTGAAAACATTACAACACAGGGCATGATACTGAACGGGACCAAACCACTTGACAGAATTGTATCAGGGGATCTGGTACTGGAAGTAACTCAAATAGGCAAAAAGTGTCATGGAACGTCATGCGCCATTTTCAGGGAAACAGGTAACTGCGTGATGCCAACTGACGGCATTTTTTGCAGGGTCATAAATCCCGGCAAACTAAAACCAGGTGACAGACTGGTATTTATCCCAAAAAGTTATCAGGTTAAAATCATAACCATAAGTGACAGGGCAAGTTCAGGAGTTTATGAGGATAAGAGCGGTCCGGCGGCTGTTCATATTCTGACGGAATTTTTTACAAATCAGCAGCTTGAATTTGACATGTCAACTCAAATTATTCCGGATGAGGCAACTCAGATTGAAAATGATCTGACGGATGCCTGTAATAAAGCTGCAGATATCATCATCACGACTGGTGGAACAGGTATCGGACCAAGAGACATTACTCCTGAAGTAATCAAAAAGCTCATGGATAAAGAAATCCCGGGTATCATGGATTATATCAGGCTTAAATATGGGGCAGAAAAACCGGGAGCACTTCTGAGCAGGAGCATTGCCGGGGTGAAGGGAAAAACACTGATATTTGCGTTACCGGGAAGCATTCGGGCCGTTAAAGAATACCTGGAAGAAATTACAAAAACGCTCATGCATACCATATACATGTTGCAGGGACTGGACTTACATTAAGTCCGTATCAACCTTCCCAGGCAGGGATTTGTAATTTATTTTCAGTCTAAATAAATATAATACATTCAGATAATCAATTACTTATATAAGATATCGTGTTAATTTAATAACACGACAACTATTATTTTATTAGATATCAATAGCTTAATTACCTGTTAATCGCGTAAGACGTTGTATGAATTTTCCAAATTCTTATATACCTTTGAATTATTAATATACGTTTATTTAGATATTTTAATATAACTATATATAGATAAATCTATATGAACAATAGAAGGGATTTTATTAAGATTTCAACACTCGGGCTTGGTGGACTGACACTTGGGGGAACAGCTTTTAAGGCTCTTGCAGATACCCTCTTTTCGTCAGAATCGGTGAGTGCTATGAATAACTTAGGCCGGACACCAACTTACTGCGAAGTTTGTTTCTGGAAATGTGCAGGCTGGGTTTACAAAAATGACGAGGGTAAAATCTGGAAGATAACCGGAAATAATGAAGACATGTGTTGCAATGGCAGGTTGTGTCCACGTGGTACGGGCGGAGTCGGCATGTTTTACGACCAGGATCGCCTCAAAACTCCGATATTGAGGGTTGGTGAACGGGGCAAACAAACCTTCAGGCCGGTCAGCTGGGACGAAGCCCTGGATTATATTGCTGATAAAATGAATGCCATTGCCAAGGTACATGGTCCGGAATGCATTGCGTTGTTTACGCATGGATCCGGAGGTACTTATTTGGGAGAATTGCTGAAGGCATTCGGTTCATCCAATATCACTGCTCCATCCTATGCACAATGCCGGGGTCCGCGTGAAGTGGCATTTATTGCCACCTTTGGTGAAGGTGTGGATTCTCCTGAGATAACGGACCTGAGAGATACCAAATGCCTGGTGCTTATTGGATCTCACATTGGTGAGAATATGCATAATGGCCAGGTCCAGGAAATGTCAGATGCAATTGATAAAGGAACAACAATCATCACTGTCGATCCGCGATTTTCAACTGCTTCCAGCAAGTCAAAATTCTGGCTTCCCATCAAGCCGGCAACCGATTTGGCACTTTTACTGGCCTGGATTCATGTTTTAATTGAGGAGGAACGGTATGATAAAAAATACGTTGATAAATACACATTTGGTTTTGAAGCACTCAAAGCCCACGTTAAAAACATGACTCCCGAATGGGCGTATGGTATTACCACCATA
>CAYSHS010000585.1:0-2006 GCA_964430845.1 uncultured Pirellulales bacterium
GAAGATGATATTCCAATGGATGTGGAAGGGAAGATAAGAACAGCCAAAGGAAATATTATATGGTGCCGGTCTATCGGACGAGCTGTTAGAAAAGACGGTGCTTGTATAAAAGTATTCGGAACCTTCCAGGACATAACTGATAGCAAGCGTGCTGAAGAGTTATTAAAAAACCACAGACGCCTGCTCGAAGAACAGATGTATCTAAGCAGAACTCTGCTGGATTCGTTTCCATGTGTGGCTATGCTCATGAGGCCTAAAACCCGGGAGATTGTTGCATCAAATAAAGCGGCAGTGGAAGTAGGAGCGATACCCGGAAAAAAATGTTATAAGACATGGATAAACAGGGCAGAACCATGCCCATGGTGCCTGGCCCCGAAACTCTGGAAAGAAGGAAAGGCTCAGCATCTGGAAGTTGAGTATATGAATATTTCCTGGGATGCTTACTGGATTCCTGTTTCCAAAGACCTTTATATGCACTTTGCTTTTGATATTACCGAGCGTAAGAGAATTGAAAAAAGTATTATCGAATACCAGAGGCAGCTTAAATCTCTGGCTTCTCAATTGACTTTGACCGAGGAGAGAGAAAGGTACAGGATTGCTACGGCGCTTCACGACCAGATTGGTCAGTACCTTGCAATTTCAAGGGTCAAATTAGTGGAGCTGCTCGATTCGACGGTTTCCGAAGAAACACAAAAAACACTTGAGCTGATAAATGAATGGCTGCATCATGCAATAGAAGAAACTCGCTCGTTGACATTTGACCTCAGCTCTCCTGTATTATATGAATTGGGTTTTGAAAAGGCTGTTATGGCATGGCTCGATGATGAGCTACGGCATAAACATAATATTAAAACAGAGTTCCATAGCGATGGATTACCAAGGTCGCTGGATAAAGATATTCGTGTGTTTCTGTTCCGTGATGTGCGAGAATTACTTTTCAACATAGTAAAACATGCACATGCCAAAAAGGTAAAAGTTTCAGTAAGTACGATAAATGACGCTATAAAAATAATAGTGGAAGATGATGGTGTGGGATTTGAACCTGCTGAAGTTTCTGCTGCCGCAGCAGGTAAAGCGAAATTCGGATTGTTTAGTATTCGAGAGCGACTGGAACATTTTGGGGGACATATGGAAATCGATTCTGCCCCGGGGAAAGGATGCAGAATAACCTTGGCTGCCCCGTTAAAAAATATACATAATAATGCCGGTTTTTAAAAATGTTAAAAGATATATTGTTGAGGCGAAAGAATGAGCATAAGAATTTTAATTGCTGATGATCATGGAATTGTACGTGAGGGTCTTCATTCCCTGATTGGAAAACAGCCTGATATGGAAATAGTAGGTGAAGCTGATGACGGCAGGAAAGCGTTGGACCTTGCTCTTGAGCTGGAGCCGGATATTGTTATAATGGATATATCTATGCCGAACCTCAACGGCGTTGATGCGACAAGGCAGATAGTCCGTGAGCACCCGAAGATTAAGGTCATTGCACTGTCAATGCACTCAAGCTCGATGTTCGTCGCTGATATGATAAAAGCAGGAGCATCAGGATATATGCTGAAGGATTGTCTTTTTAACGAGCTTGCAGAGGCTATACGAATCGTACATGAAGGCGGCGCATATCTTAGTCCTGATGTTGTAAGCCTGGTTGTGGGCGATTATATGAATCGATTGTCGGGAGCAGGGGGATTGCCTCTCGAATCTCTTTCCGAGAGGGAACGAGAGGTTCTTCAATTAATAGGCGAGGGAAAAAATACGAAACAGATTGCGCAGGAATTGCATGTAAGCACGAAAGCTATCGAAGCGAACCGCAGGAAAATCATGGAAAAGCTCCACAGCCAGAGTGTCGCCGACCTTGTTCGATGGGCAATTCTTGGGGGATTGACTTCACTTGAGATAAATCAGCTCGAATAGCTTTCCATTGCCGAATTACAATTTCTGTAATTCTATTTGCGGCCAGGCCGTCCCAGAGAGGTGGAGCTTGAAACTCCTTCGTCCCGGATTCC
>CAYSHS010000586.1:0-2001 GCA_964430845.1 uncultured Pirellulales bacterium
TGATTCCAAAATACATCGAATTTGTACAAGAGTTACCTGTTACAGCTAATGGTAAAATTGATAAAAAACAATTGCAAAATATGGAGACCGGACCAGCATGAAAAATGAGGGAGCATTCTCTGCTGAAATGCTTAAATTAAATTGCGCAAAAGAAACTGGAAAAATTACTCAAAAACTTAAAGAGATAGTTTTAAAGAAATTTAAAAAACGTGGCATTGTTGTAGCTTTATCAGGTGGCATCGACAGCAGTATTGTCGGAGCCTTATGTGTGCGAGCTTTGGGTAAAGAACATGTTTTGGGTTTGCTTATGCCGGAAAAAGAGTCGGCTTCTGAAACAATCAAACTTGGCCACCTGATAGGTAATAAACTGGGAATAAAAATGGCAGAAGAAGATATTACCGAAATTTTAGAATCTCTAAGATGCTACCAGCGACGTGACGAGGCTATTAAACAAATAGTACCTGAATATGGTCCGGGTTATAAATGTAAGATCGTTTTACCGGATATTCTGGATGGTGACACGTATAGGATATTTTCAGTAGTTGTTCATTCCCCTGACGGAAGCCAGAAAAAAGTACGATTGACTCCAACTGTCTATCTTGAAATTTTAGCAGCGACTAATTTCAAACAGCGAGTTCGAAAAATGCTGGAATACTATCATGCCGACCGTTTGAATTATGCAGTTTCGGGAACACCGAACCGCCAGGAGTATGATCAGGGGTTTTTTGTTAAGCTTGGCGATGGAGCCGCGGACATAAAGCCGATTGCGCACCTTTACAAAACACAGGTTTATCAGATGGCGGAATTTCTCGGCATCCCTGAAGAGATTCTTACACGTCCGCCGACAACAGATACTTATCCTATGCAGCAAAGCCAGGAAGAGTTCTTTTTTTCTATTCCGTATGATAAATTGGATATGTGTCTATATGGAAAAAATCATAAAGTGAAACCTGAAGAAGTGGCAGCAGCAACAGAAATGACGGTAGAGCAGGTTGAAAGTATTTTCCGTGACATTGATGCCAAGAGGATAGCCGCACGTTATCTACACACACAATCTCTTTTAGTTGATAAAGTAGAGGAGATTTCAGTTATAAATCCATAATCTGTCAATATTGACAGTATGTAAAATATATTTTAAATAATGGCATCGATTATTAGTGGATGGGTTCTTTCACGAAGTTCCGCCAATTCCATATTTTAATAAAGATGCCGCAGGGGAGGGCCGATCATTTCGGCTCTCCCTTTTTTATTAATCGAAATACAAGAGAACAAAGCTTTTAAATACTGCATTTTTCTTTTTTTATGTAGAAAATATAATACTTTATTGCAGCATTTTATTATTTGAACTTTTACAAAAATGAGAAAAGGCATGCTTTGGAAAAGTAAAAAAATATGTTTACTGCTTCGGCATCGGCTCTCGCTGTGACGAGTTATTTTTCTTTTCCAAATATAAGCTATTCTATAAACGGAAATATTTAACAGGATAATAAAACAGAATTTGACCCAGTTGCACTTATGAGTTGAACCCGTCAATAATCTTAAATTTTCCAGGTTGTTGTTATCTCATAAAGAGATTTTCGACGTATCTCTCGTCTTCCATTTCACTTGGAAGCTCGAATGCCGCTATTCTCCATCTCCTTGGTGATAATTGCTGATTGCAGACGACCTGCTCTCTAAGCCATTTCGACATTGTATTGCGATGAATATCAAAGATTTGCGAAAGTGTTTTTAAACCCATCGGGCGAGACCATTGAATTTTACCTGTTTTAACAAATTCTTTTGTCTGCATGTGACCCATTAACTCCTTTCTTTGAGTACTCACAGGAATTATCAGCATAAAGACAAATTTCAAAAAAGCCTTGATATCGACTGTATTTTGCCTCTTTTAACATCCCTGCTTACTGTATATTTACTCCTGCTTATAGCATATTTATTGCTTATTCTTTTTGTGTTACACGAAAAATATTTAATTTTGGCTCTTTCACATTTGTTACATAAATC
>CAYSHS010000587.1:0-1993 GCA_964430845.1 uncultured Pirellulales bacterium
AATATTAGAACTTCAATTGCAATTGAGCAAAGAATGTCTGTCCCGGAACTTCATGCGCAGTATAACTGCCAATACCAGGATGTGGTTCAGTAGCTTTATTCAGTACATCGCTTACACCGAACATCAACTCACCTTTTTTGCCAGAGGAGAACGATAAGCCTTTGCAAGACTGAACCTGAAAATACTATTATTTTCTTCATTCTGGACATATAACGAAGTTAATCGGGCTGACCAGTCCGGATTATCTATTTCCGAGTATAAATCACAACGAACCTGCGTTTCTATGGATAACCTTTCGGTTGCCTGCCATTTGTCAACAGCAAAGATACCTGCCCAATATTCATCGAATGGCTCTTTGAGAAAAACTGCCTGCTGGTCATAATCATAATCCGTATTAATATGTGTCCAACGAAAATTAGCACCAATAGTTCTCTGATGACTATCTGAAGGTGCAAAATTATACTGCCCTGTTATACTGTTATCCAGTAAATGCGCTATCAATAAACTTTTATAATTTCCCACCATATAATCGCTTGACCATTCCAGAGATGCTGAATCTGAATTGTCAAATTCGGTATCTACTTTTAAATAAGGCCTGAAGCGTTCGAATCTGTTGTTTCCCTGAGGGAAAAAACCGGTAATTTCAAAGTTTCCAAAAACACCCGCTGAATATGCTGCTCCCATAGAAAACTTCGTGCCGTTTTTCGTATCATAAATTGCTTCGGAATCAAAACTTGATATGCGGGCAAAATCATTGACTTTGTAATTGCTAAAACCTATTAAAGGATTCAGACTTGGCTCAATAGACATATAAGCTGCACCACTATCAAGTGCCCTGTCCGAATTAATCATATCCTGATAGTTCGCAGAAACGCGCCATTGCCAGTTACCTTCTTTTTCGGCATGACGAAAATATGTATAAGTATCACCGAATTCTGTAACTTTTGTGGAAATTAAAGTGCCAAGCATATCCTCTGGTTTTTTAGTGATAACATTAATAACTCCATTGAGAGCATTTGCGCCCCAGGCGGCACCGCCGGGTCCTCGAACAATTTCTATTCTTTCGATATCTTCTGTATTAACAGGAAAAGTATATAATAAAGGACCACCGAATAATACATTATCAGCCAGACGGCCATTGATTAATGTCTGCATACGATCTGAAAACCTGTCGTGTAATCCCCTTATTCCGATAACTTGCTCATATCGGCTGTATCTGTACATATCAATACCAGGAGAAAACTGGAGAATTTCGCCGAGGCTGGTTTGGCCGCCAAAGTGAATATCTTCTTGTGTGATAACACTTACAGCTGAAGTTGTTTGTCCTATCTTTTGAGCCTGACGAGAGGTGGTAACCACTTCAACGTCCAATAACTCCTCAAGTGACATGTCGTAAATATCAGCATTATTGCCTTCTTCCTCCTGATCCGCAAATACAGACATTTTTGGATTAAAGAATACTATAAGTCCTAAAATCATAAATACATTAATAAAATATTTATGTTTATTATACACTACAACAATGCTCCTGAATTTGCAGAAATATACTAATAAAAATTAGTTACAATCTACCCCAATAACTCATATTAAATCGTCTATTTTATGAAACGACTTAAGAAAAACTATTTATTCGTACCAATTATTAATCAAGGTTGTTTTTTTATAGGGATATTTGCGGAAATATAAACTATGAGCTATGGAGAACTTCATTAAGTAAAGTATCTCCATCAATTTCAATTACAGGGAACCATCGGAGTTTATCTGCTTCCTGACCAAGTTTGGTTCTTCTATTTCTTTTGACCAGGGCCTTATAGAACTTGTCAGCTTCTTTTGGCTCTTTGTCTTTAATCCATGAACCGGCTATACAAAGCACTCTTGCGGTCTGTTCGGAATTGTCCGGCATAAGCTCTGCGGCCTGCCAGGCGAAGTCAGCGGCTAAGTAACGATAATGAAACCTTTTATCAGAAGGCGCAGTTTGTTTTGTACGCTGTAT
>CAYSHS010000588.1:0-1988 GCA_964430845.1 uncultured Pirellulales bacterium
ATAACTATGTCTGATAAAGGTATTTTTGATATCACAGGTAAAACAGCGATAGTAACCGGAGCGAGCCGGGGTTTGGGAAGGGCTTTTGCTGAAGTACTGGCTGAATATGGTGCCGACGTTGTCTGCGTTGGGCGCGATAAAGCAATGCTTGAGGAAACAATTAAGATAATTTCATCATACGGGCATAAATCCGTGTCCATAGCCGCGGATGTTTCGAATGCAAACAACGTAAATCGTATGGTTAGCGAAGCTGTCCGGCAGCTTGGAAAAATAGACATACTTATAAATAACGCCGGCATTGCAGGTGTTAATTACAAAATACATGAAATGCCGGTAGAATCCTGGGATGAAGTAATGAACGCCAATTTACGAAGCCAGTTCCTATGCATGAAAGCTGTGCTGCCTTTCATGCTCAGCAATAAAGGCGGTTCCATTGTTAACATCTCATCAAATGCCGGGCTCCGCGGTGACGGTAAACTCATACCTCCGTCTTACGGCGTATCCAAAGCCGGCATAATCAGCCTGACCAATTACGCTGCAATGCAATATGTACACGACAATATACGTGTTAACGCAATAGCTCCGGGAATGCATAGAAGTAATCTGGGTCGCCCCAATGATCCTGAACAATCGAAACAGATAGATTCAGCTATTGAAGAATTTTGTTCTGTCAATGTGCCTATGGGCCGGCAGGCTGATGCAGACGAACTTAAAGGCCTTATTATTCTTCTCGCATCCAATGCCTCCAGCTTTATTACCGGGCAGGTATTCGTTCAGGACGGCGGACAAATCACACAGTTATAATAATTGTAAAACGTACCAATTCCCATTGCTTTTTTTAGTGGTATATTACCATACCTGCATCTCATTTCACAGCAACATATAATATAATAGCTGAAAAAAAGTTGGGATATATTAAATAATTTCCCGGAAGCTTAATAAAAATTAAATTGACTTTTCAAAATGCTGCTACCAGTATTTTTATATATAAATTGTTCTTTATTAATTATCTTACTTAAAAATATTTCTATATTATGAGGGGGTAATTATGAGATATTGTATTGCTGCTTTTATCAGAGCTTGGCTGTTTATTTGTTTTGCTGTTTTTATTATTTTCCCGGCACAGGGCAGTATTGCATATGCTGCTGAGCCGATCCGGATAGGAACAATCTTCAGCATAACCGGATGGGCAGGTTTTATCGGTACACCTCAGAAAGAATTTTTTACTGCTATGATCGAAGATATCAATTCAAAAGGCGGCATTAAAGGTAGAAAGATAGAGCTTTATTACGAAGACGACAAGAGTATTCCCACTAATGCGGTAATATCGGCCACAAAGTTAATTAAAGATAAAAAGGTCGTTGCCATGGTCGGCACGAGTACCTCCGACTCGGGTCTGGCAATTGTTCCCACCTGTGAACAGGAGCAAGTGCCATTCATCAATACCGGGCCTGCCTATATACCATTTAAAAAATGGGTATTCTGCGTGGGACCGGGAGATGTAAGAGGGGCTAGCCATATAATCAATTATGCTGCGAAAGAGCTGAATGCAAAACGCATCGCTCTGCTCCATGGTACTGATGCATACGGCATGCTTGGTAAAAATGTGATTACCGATGAACTTCCTAAATATCCTGGAGTATCAATTGTATGCCAGGAAAGCTTTGAAGTTACCGACACAAATATGATCCCTCAGCTTACTAAAGTAAAAATGACGAATCCTGATCTCATAATACTTTTTACTACAGGAGGTGCAGGTGCAATCGTGGCAAAAAATTATAAACAACTTGGCATTAAAACACAGGTTTTGGGCAGCACTTCACTCACAATGCCTGAATTTATCAATATTGCCGGAAAAATAGTGGATGAAAGCAACTGGATATTCCTAAGCCAGCCTATGATGATAGCAGAAAAAATGTCTCCTGATGATCCGTACCGCAAAAATGTATATGAACCTACAAAAAAAATGATGCAGGCAAAATATGGCC
>CAYSHS010000589.1:0-1985 GCA_964430845.1 uncultured Pirellulales bacterium
ACTCCCGTAATAAGATTTTTATGTATTACTTTAGCCTTTCTGATAATATGCACAGCCGCATTTGCACAAGCTGAAAATAAAGCAAATAATTACAATGAACCTGTTTTAATATCAGAAGGCCAATCACTTTCAGAATTTAAAGATAAAAATCAGTTCGTTCAAAAACACATACATCTACAACATGAATCAATTCCGCAAATAGCCCAAATTATCGAGCCGCTGCTTAGCGATAATGGATATTTAGATAACCGGGAAGGAATTTTGGTAGTAGCTGACAAAGCTTATATTGTCGAAAAAATCGAAGAAATAATAAAAATGTTTGATGCTGAGACAAATTCCCAAAACAGCCTGCGATTCGTCATGCTGAAATTTATAGATCCTAACCAAGCGGCTGAAGTTATCAACAAAATTATTAAATTGGGATTTTCTAAATTATCAAAAAAAACTGTAGTTGTACCAATCCCGGAGAAGAACTGGCTCATTGTCAGAGCTGAAACTCCAGAGCAAATGAAATTGATAGAAAAAATAGTTGAAAATATAGATTTCCAAATTAAATATGAAGGTACGGTAAATAAAATATTCATTAAATTGACAAATCTAATTTTTGATCAAATCCAGCAGATTACTTCACCAATACTCAACAAGGAAAGACATTTAAGCTACAACATAACAACACATACATTAATCGTCACTGACATAGCCGAGAATTTAAATTATATCGAAAATCTTGTTAAAATATTAGATTCCAACGAACTTTATGATCCAATGGTAGCCGTTCAATTTTCAGGTATGAGAATCGAACAAATTGCTCAACTACTTAAACAATGGACTGGTAAAAAAGTAGTACCATCACAGGAAGCAATGAATCTGAGAATTACTATATTCGCACCAGAAAAAATGAAACGCAGCGAAGCAATCGCCCTGCTTTATAACGCAATAAAACAACAAGGTTTTTCTATAGAGGAAATTAATAATATTATTTACATCAAACCGGCAACTCAATTAAACAAAGTTGAAACGAAACTACTTGGTCCAAATGAGCCTCTTGAAAATATCAAGGACAAAGACACAATAGTTCGCAAAATATTTGAACTGAATAGCTATAGTCCTTCAGCGATGGGACATATTCTGGAACCTCTAATTACCAGGCAGGGATATATAAATGCGAACGACGAAATAAAAACCTTGCTTATAGCAGATAAAATCGAAACTTTAAAGCGTCTCGAAACTATAATCGAAAAATTCGATGTATCTCAGGCATCACCTAATAACGACGGAAGTATTTCCGAAGTTCGTGATACGATCCAAATGAAATTATCCGAATCATAAATTTGATACTTAAAGGACAGTCAGATTCTAACTTGCCTTCATCTGCTACTTCAAGAACTTCTGGGAGGACAAAAGGTAAGAAGTATGTGAAAGAAATAGATGTTCCTCAGAATCAGGTTCTAAAGGAGAGTTTTGATCTTAAATATATTGATACCGAAGAAATAACATCGAAACTTGAAAAGATATTCGATGCGAAAAAAATTGTTTTTCTCGGGGATCCAAGAATTACTTCAGAAGTCAAATCTTTATCAATCAGTACAATATTTATATCTCAAGATCCCTCATCGGGTGAAATAGTTATATTATCACCTTCTGAAAACATGAAACAAATCGAGAAACTAATAAATCAGTGGACCAAAAGCGGGTAAATAATGACGTAAACTCTCAGGATTAAAATCAGATTTTATATAAATAAAAAAATATGAAATTTTTTATTTTTTATCTTGACAAATACTATGATACATAGTACTTTGTATTAGAGTAGAATAAATTGAGTTATATTTTTTAATATTCGGGAGTTTATTATGAACGTCGAGATTGACAAAAACTACGGGGAAAAACTGCTTGACGATTTGGGCGAACTTCAGCGGGCGGTAATCGAGCAGGTGTGGGAACTTGGCGAGGCAAGCGTTCACGAGGTGCGAAAAAAACTTGCA
>CAYSHS010000590.1:0-1974 GCA_964430845.1 uncultured Pirellulales bacterium
CTTCAGTACTGTGGTATCGGAAATATTTGCCTCTTCCCACTGAAATCCGGTAGAGGGATTGGAGCCCAGGGTCACTACCAACGGCTCACCCTGCTTTACCTCTACTGTTTGGCTGAGGTGATTGTTATTCATAAAATCGTCGTAGGAAACATTGACTCCCTTCTCCCCTGCTGATGGAGAACAGGCAGAAATGCCGAGCAGAGCCACAGCGGCAAGGCTTAACAGGAATATTTTTGTTTTCATCCGCACTTCCACTAATATTTCCGCCGCCTGAAACGACCATAAGCCCCAAAGGCTCAGCAATTGCCTTTAGCTGCTCCGAAGCCTGGGCGGGAAAACCTGATGTGATTAATGGACAGGGCAGAGGTTTTAGACCCGAACTGCTTTGAGTAAGCTTAATAAGAGATTTCTTGTATTCATCGTTCACCCGTGCAAAATTTATAGGTGCGTTAAAATCATAATTCAGAACTATCTGTTTTGAGCTTGTACTTTGTTCCGGCTGGTCAATTCCAAGCATATCTTCTATCAGTGTTGCCGCATAAAGTGGCTCAGTGCTGTAAGACCATGTATAAGCCAGAGCGCCGGCCAGTCTCCCTTCGATATAAACGGGCGAGCCGCTGCAGCCTGCTACCGGGCCTGTGCGTATAAATCTTTCGTCAGTGCCTTTTACCAATATTACATTTTTGCCTACATCAAGGTCGCGTACGACATCGATAACGTCAAGGCCGAATTTTTCTATACCTGCCGGGCCATACTCTGTCAGGCAATACGCGTTCATACCAGGTTTGATTTCATCCAGGCTGATATATTTCGCGGGATCCCATATTTTTTCCAGGCCTTTTGGTATAAAAGTGTTATTTGAGTTTGTAGAAATTTGCTCATTAGCCGCAAATATCGGACCTGCGGGAAAAGTTAAGAAAGTTAAGAAAGATATGCAAAAAAGCAGTAATTTTAATGTATTTTTCAAAATTCAAGTCCTTTCGAGGATTTCCACTCAACAAAATTACCTTTTGAGACCCGGATAATTATATCGTATAAAATTTTAATCGGCATATAAGGCTATTGCAAGATAAAAGAAATCCTGTTAAAATCCAATTTTTTATTATGGATTATATTTAATCTATGGTTGAACTATGTAAATGTTCGATATTAATAACAAGAGTTTTGCAAAAATTCGGTGAATAACAAAAATTGATATTTAGGTGAGCAAAATAAAAGATGAAATCAGAGCATAGACACGAATTGAAATCAAACGAATTAGCCGACTGGCTGAGCAATCTGCCTCAATGGCTTAATGAAAATATCGGTACAATTATCATAACTTTGGTAGTTATATGTATATTTGCAGGCTTCTTTGTATGGAGATTTTACTCGAGAAACGTGCAATCAGGGGAGCATGAAGAATTTACTAATATGCTGGACAATATGTTGTCTGTAAAAGCAGAAATTATCCGGCAAAACAGTGACATATCGTATATTCTCCTGACACAGGCCAACGAAATGAGTAAATTTGCAGACAGGACGGAAAATAATAATATAGCGGCTTTTGGATTTGTCGCAGTGGCAGACGCCTACAGATCAGAATTGCACTATCGACCTGAAATGGTAAATAAAAATGATTTGACGGAAAATATAAATAAGGCAAAAACAAATTATAGTCAGGCAATAGCAAAATCTCCGTCAAATAAAACAGTCAGGGCAACGGCTACATTCGGTTTGGGGCTGTGCGCAGAAGAGATTGGCGATTTTAATGAGGCACGTGAAATTTACAGCAATATAATTAAGGAACCTGATTTTGCAGGAACTATCGCTGTGAACAAGGCAAAATTACGTCTCGATACAATGGATGATTATAAACAGCAGATAGTATTTAAGCCCAAGCCAATCCCACCGGCACCTATAATTGAGCCTAATGATATATTTCAGCCTGCAATTGAGATGCTGCCTAATGAATCGAACCAGCCTGGTGAGTCT
>CAYSHS010000591.1:0-1972 GCA_964430845.1 uncultured Pirellulales bacterium
GCTTAATAATAACGCTTAATAATTGGGATATTTAATAATTATTACATCGTAAACCGGTAACTGTCCCTATTTAAAACCCGTCCCTATTTAAAACCCCATCCTCCTTTTTAATTTGCTCGCAGGCTTTTTAGAAAACTTTTTAACTTTTACAAAGCGATAGGATTTCCTTTAAGGTTATCTTCTTGCGAAAGAATGAAATAAACGGAATTATCCTGAGTTTCTTCTTTTGGTTTCCTGGAGTGCCGTGCTTAAAAGATGGCCTATTATGATTATTATTACAATGATTGCCATTAGAATCATAGCGGCGTATGGACTATAAGCAGCAACCTGCTGATTAAATGTGTGAAGGACGATAGCCCAGCACAGAATAGCTATATAGGTTCCTGATAATACAACTGTTATATCGAGCCAGACAGGCAGACCCATAAGAAATCCTACCACGCATCCGACTACGGGACCTGTCATCCAGAATGGGAACCAGACGAATGCGAAAAGGCCGATCATGCCGTACTTGCGGACTTTATCCTGGTGAGTTTCTGCAGATTTGTGTATGCGGTCGAAAGTCTTTTTGAGACTTTTAATCACCAGCAAATGTCTCCAGCTAAATACAAACAATGGAAAAGTAATCAGTACGAGAATTGTTTCGAGGGTAACGCTAACGGGAATAACGACTTTGTGACCCATATTATGTCCGTATCCAAACGCCATACCGGCAGCTCTGCCAAACATAACCTCAATAGCAGTCATCCCCATAAGGTCCTGTGCACTTTCGGGAGTAAATACGAATTTGGCTCCGAGCCAGGAAGTATATATCAATGCCACAGTAACTCCGACAAGAAAAAGTGTACCTTCCGAGGTGTTTAGGAGAGTGAATTTTAACAGCCGCCTCTGCTCGGCACTAGCCTCAATTTCGGCCATTTCTTCTTCTTTTTTGGGCTTTTTAAAGATTTTTTTCCAAAAACAGCTCATATATTTATCATACAAAACAAATTTTAACGCGTCTCAAAGATTTTTTTATATTTTATGGAAACCTTGTTTTCAAGCTAAAAATGAGCTTCTTTTGAGAAAATATTTGAAAAAATACGTAGTTACCACAATAGGCGCAAGACTACTGTTTTTGGTATAATTTATAGTTGTGATATGAAGATTTGGACTGTTTGTGCGGAGGCTCGCAGTCCTTTTTTATACCCGTAAAATGAGCGATATGTTCCAAGATCAGTCAAAAAAAGAGACGCATAGAATACGTCTCTGATTTCACAGGAAAAAATCGAAATTATTGGGCGGGTATTTCCGGTCGTTTTGTTTTTTTACGATATTCGTTATCGTTGTTGATAAATTCCAAAAACTTTTCTTCTTTAACCCATTCAACATGACTATCAAGAAAAAGTACGTTCCGACCGCCATTATGATTTCCTTTTTTGTCATAGACCAAAATCAATCCAGGTTCATCTGATGTTGAAAGGCCTGCACCTCTATAGATATAAGAATCTTTCTGCATTGTAGATGGGCATACAAGTCCTTTTGGCGACATATCTTCTAGCTTAGTTAGTATTTCAAGGTTTGGAGGGAAATTGTCTTCATAGTCATTGGCGTAAATTAATAGAGCTTTCCCTATGCCACTAAGATTTTTCGAGCATACCATTTGAGTTGCCATTTCTCGCACTTTCAGCAGAGATGGAGCGACACAATCATTAATTATCGAATCAGCGGTTTTAGAATCGACCTGTAAAAGCAGTTTATCCTCTTGCTTTTGAGGTGTCATAAGTTTAAGTAATTTGCTCAATTGTGGCCTTATCTCCCTAGCATTCGGATTTTCTTCTACAAGTGTGTAAAAGTTTTTTATAAATGCCAGAAGGTGCTCCGCTCCCTCGGGATTCTCTGATTGAATCGTGACATCCAATGAAAGATAAGGCGGCGTATTAAATCCCAGGGCAGCCCATTGCAGATCTCTACCAAGTATCGTTAAATCAAT
>CAYSHS010000592.1:0-1971 GCA_964430845.1 uncultured Pirellulales bacterium
GCCGAAGCTTTTATATCTTCACCAGGCAGGCCATAATGAAAATACATCTTATTACCTGCAATACTGCCGGAAATACGACAGGTTACTTTAATCTCAAACGGAATCGTAATAATTTCACATTTCGGATTGCCCGGATAGCCTATAGTGATTTGCAGTTGACCAGTATAAGTGCCCGGCTTATGCTTTTCTGTTGTATGCAGCTCAATAGGAATTGAAAGAGAAGTTTCACCCGGCTCACTTTTATCCTGTATTACACATGCTTTAGCCAGAGAAATAGCCTGAGTTTTTGTAATTGCAAATATTTCATCCGGGTCTATTTGTCCATTATCACCTTTGAGAGCCTCAGAATGAATCTGTATATACCAGTCAGGATCGCTTGCTAAGACCTTGATTGATAATGGCTCCGAAATACTATACGTACCCGGCCGCATCGCGATATTGCCTTTAATCCCGGAAGGTACAAAAATATCAATAAGTTCATTTATAACAGGTATATGCGTTATTTCTGCTGCATATAATGGACTTGTAAGAGTAGTAAATATATGCAGTATGATATATAAATTAAATAAATAGAATATCCACTTTCGCATTCATAACTCCTTAGTCTCTATCCAAACACAAAGCAAATACCGCAACAAATACAGGTTTCCCCATTTTGCCTATATTACCATATTTAGCACCCAAAGTCAATTGTGGAAACTACGTATTTTTAAAAATTAATCGTTGTTTTTAGGCTAAAAATGAGGATTGTTAAAAATACTTTTTTATTTTTAACTATTATGATGATCAATTGTGGTAACTACATATTTTTCATAAAAAATCCTTATTTTTCCTGAAAAAACAAAAAATAGTCATATAAGACTTAAAAATTATTGAGTATAAACCTGTTATATTAAATCTATAATATTAATCTTGACAAATCATTACAAATATGTTATAAATATAAATTATAGGGGATAAACTGAGAAAACGCAAAGGACTATTTTTATCTAATAATTCATAAATAATTCACCAACTTGTGAATTAACAAAGATATTTGGAGGGGATTCTAATGAAAAAATTATCATTTTTCTTTCTTTTAATAATACTTTTGTTTTGTGTCTCTAACGTTTCTGGTATGCCAGCATCTCCGACTATGGACAATCCTTTTGTAAATCCACCCGAAAGCAATTCAAATATTAATTGGCAAAGTCAGTATCCTTATCAAAGAAATATTTATATGAACTTTGATGTAAATCCAGTCGGACCGACTGGTCCGATTCCGGGTGCAAACTATGAAGGTTATGATGATCAATACCTTTGGGATTCAGATTTTGTTACTATGAGCGGCGATGTTAGATGGGATGATTCAACGAATTCAGTTGGTATTTACGGTGGTGGTTCTGGAACAATAACGTTTCACTTTGATAATTGGGATAGAAATTGGGAGGTTAAACATTTCTATGAGGAACTTATTTTTACCGTAGAAATATCTCCAGGTTCTATCTATCAAGACTTCATAACTCCAGATGGAGAAAATATGTACACATCAAGTTGGGATTTAGTTGATGATCTTGGTAATGGTAGGTATAGACTCTCATTGTGGGCTGAATTTGAACTTAATCCGCCGTGGGAAGAGAAGACTATCACATTTAGCAGCTCAACAGGCAATATATATCTTGATGAATTGCATGTTGCCACAGAATGTATACCTGCTCCTGGAGCAATAATTTTAGGAAGTCTCGGTGTTGGTTTTGTTGGTTGGCTTAGAAGAAAAAGGGTATTGTGATTTGTCTTATAGAAAAGTTTAATAAATAAGAATTATGAGCAATTAAACGTATCCCATTCTTATTTTTCTTTCTTAATACACTTCGTATTACCTTTACATCGGCAAGATTGTTTTCAACATAAATAAGTAAATCGCACAGCTATTAAGAACTAAAAGTGAAACAACAGGATTCCTGTCACCACAAAATATTTTTCGTTGAGACA
>CAYSHS010000593.1:0-1970 GCA_964430845.1 uncultured Pirellulales bacterium
TGCAGTTAGGATTGTAAGAATCTATATTACAATCAATTAACCAATTTTTAACCATTATCTCAAAATCTAAAAAATCAATCCTGCAATCATCATTTAAATCACCCGCAAGCTTGTATTGACAAGGTTCTTTTCTTATAGCCAGACTTTGATAATGTCCAGCAGCTATGGCTATAAAATTGTTACCTTCCGGAGGTGTCGCCTGACCAAATTCATTATCTCCCCATCCAACAATTGACCCATTGGATTTCAATGCAAGATTATGATTATGACCTGAAGATATCTTAATAAATTCATTGCCAACAGGAACTGAAGTAATATTACCACCTCCGAAGAGAGAACCATCGGATTTCAATGCAAGACTATGGAATTCCCCTGCAGATATTGCAATAAAATCATTACCTGATATTGATGGATAATTCCAACCCCAGCCTATAACTGAGTTATCAGTTCTTAATACAAGGCTGTAATACAATCCAGCAGCTATTGCTAAAAAATTGTTAGGTATGGTTCTTCCTTCTCTATCTTTCGGTAATTCAATCTGATGATGACTATTGTCACCCCAACCAACAAGTGAGCCATCTTTTTTTAAGGCAAGACTATGAGACCATCCTGCAGATATTGCAAAAAAATCATTTCCTGCAGGAGGCGAAGCTTGACCTCTTGAATTATCTCCCCAACCAATAATCGAACCATCTTTCTTTAGTGCAAGACTATGTCTATAACCTGCAGCTATTGCCATAAAATCATTACCCATTGGTGCTTCAGCCTGCCCGTAAGTGTTATCTCCCCAGCATATAATCGAACCATCTCTCTTTAATGCAATATTGTGATAATATGGGTAATCATGCAACTCACCAATATCAGAATCACCTCCTGCGTCTATCGCAACAAAGTCACTACCGATAGGTGGCTTAGACTGGCCATATGAATTCCAACCCCATCCTACAAAAGAACCATCTGTCTTCATGGCAATACAGTGAAAACCTCCTGCGGATATTGCCACAAAACCATCACCTAAAGGAGAATCCTCCTGACCATATTCATTCCAACCCCAACAAATAATTGAACCATTTTTCCTCATAGCCATACTATGTGAATTACCAGCAGATATGGCAATAAAATCATTACCTGATGGAATAATACCTTTTTCCGATTTATTAAGTCCCCACTCAATAATAGAACCATCGGATTTTATTGCGAGACTATGGCTATGACCTGCAGCAATAGCTATAAAAGAGTTTCCCAATGGAATATTAGTCTGACCATGATAATTCCAGCCCCAACCAATAATTGAACCGTCGGATTTCAATGCAAGACTATGATTATTGCCAGCAGATATAGCTATATAATCATTTCCTTCGGGCGGAACGGCCTGACCATAAGAGTTATCTCCCCATCCCACAATTGAGCCATTAGCTCTAAGAGCAAGGCTATGCCTACCGCCAGCAGATATGGAAATAAAATCATTCTCATCTGGGATAACTACTGGAACACCATCATAATTACCCCAGCTAACAATTGAACCGTCTGATTTCAAAGCAAGAGAATGATTCCCACCAGCAGATATAGCTATGTAATCATTTCCTTCAGGCGGAGCGGCTTGTCCAAAATCGTTACGTCCCCAGCCAACTATAGAACCATCGGATTTAAGTATTAAGCTATGCCATGTTCCTGCAGATATTGAAACAATATCATTTGTATCAAGTTCTTTCGAATCAAATACTATAGCTCCCCAACTGACTATTGAACCGGCTTCGGCTGCTTTAACTGTTGTTGAATTCAGAAATGAAGTAAGTATGATGACAGTAATAAATTTTGTACAGTTCATAAGAATCCTCTTTACCGTTTCAATTTCTATTTCCATTTTTTACAAAAATCCGTTTTTTTTTTTTTACAACTATACGCTTTCAATTCTCCGTAGTTTTAACGAAGGATGAATACGCTATTTTTTAGTGTTCTTCCAGCCAATG
>CAYSHS010000594.1:0-1970 GCA_964430845.1 uncultured Pirellulales bacterium
TGACCTGAACCAAAGTGCAGTCTTTGCAAAAACTCAAATCAAGCGGATAAAACTTTTCGTTTCCAAAGTGTTCGGGCTTTAAGAATCCTCCCGCCAGCGGGACATTGCCGAAATCGAGTATTTTCACGAGGTTTTCACCCTGACAGAATCGGCAGGTTTTTCTGCGGACATATTTACCAAGCCGCACATTTTCATTGTCTGCAGTTTTAACAATCTGCACTGTGCCTGACTTGCCGAGCGGAATAGTTTCATAAAACCCTGTTCTGTCGATATATTCCCTGAGTTGTCGCAATTCAGTTTCTATGGTCGAATCCGGGAAGAATCCGGCGATGGCTTTGTGCTCTGTGGCCAGTATTCTATTGACATCCTGCCGGCCGCTTTTACATCGTTCTATAGTCAGATTTCTTTCGAAGACCTTATTGAACAGTTGTAATAATTCGTACTTGCTGACCGAATCATTGGGAACAAAATGATGTATGTTCGATTCGCCAACAAGGGCATCAAATTTATCCTTTAGAATAATTTGTTCGCATAGTTTTGCGAACTGGAGGGTGGTAACACCATTCCAGAAATGGTTGTAAAAACCGCTGACAGTAACATTATTTTTTTGATTGAGGAACCATTCGAGCAGAAAGACTTTGTTGAATTTTTCAGGGCCTATTATCGAACACCTGATATTTAAAAAACAGCCCGACCTGACTTCTCCCAGACTCTTCGTTCTTCCATAGACATCGACAGGGTCATGCGGCGAGCTCTCGGTGTAATTTCCTCTGTTTCCCGAGTAAACGCAGTCAGTGGCTATCTGGATTATTTTAAACTTATTTTTTTTCGCCGAACGATTAAGTATCTGGGGAAACATCGAGTTAATATACACGGCATTGCTGACCTGCTGCATATTGTTGTCGTCACAGTATGGTTTTGTAATCCCGATACAGTTTACAAGGTAATCCATATTCCTGAGTTCCATAGCGTTGATTCTGAGCTCGTCGGCACAGTTACAGGCATCAAACTGAAATAATCCGTCCAGTTTTTTTCTCGAAGTCCCCATTACATTAAGAGAATCATTTTTCGAAAGATAATCATATATCATGCTTCCCAACATACCCGTGGCGCCTAAAACCAGCACGTTCATAATGTCCTGCTCCTTTAAAGATAAACAACAAGAGAAATCAGCGATAGATTATTTACGCAAATAAATACCTCAGATATTTCCAGTAAGTCCTGAGGTCATACTTAAACGAAGATGCCCTTGCCTGTTCGTCGCGCGTTCCCTGGAGGCGCGGGATTTCGCAAAAGCTGTTAGTTATTTTTTTCGCTTTCACAATCTCTTCAACAATTATAGAGAAGTGATTTTCAGTAAGGTCGAGCTGTTTGAGAATATCGACTTTCACCGCCCTAAAGCCATTTGCTATGTCGGTCAACGGTAAGCCGGTAACAATTTTAGCGAATATATTTCCATATTTGGCAACAATTCTGCGTTTTAAGGGGACGTTCCGATAGCCCCCTCCTTTGGTAAATCGAGTTGTTTTAATATAGTCCCATCCTTCGAGCATTTTATCATAAATCGGCAGCAGGTATTTTGGATGGTCAGTCAAATCACAATCCATAAAAACAGCATAATCATACCTGTTATCGACTGCAAATTTGATGGCAGTTTTGTGTGCGGCGCCGTAGCCCCTGTTTACGTGATGCGAGAGCAATTGCAGGCATTCGCTGTCATTAACCTGTTCAACAATCTTTGCGACAATATTACCTGTGGCATCTTTTGAGCCGTCATTGACCACCAAAAGCGTAACAACCGGAGTCAGCCGTCTTGTATAGTCGAGAATTGTCTCGACACTATGCTGCGCGATAGTTTCTTCATTATACATAGGCACAACAACACACACCCGCACAGTTATTTCTCCCTGCGATCTAAAACCAAAGAATACCTATTCTATGCATACAACCCCTGACGAGCAACCAGAAAT
>CAYSHS010000595.1:0-1966 GCA_964430845.1 uncultured Pirellulales bacterium
AAAACACGCAAGGAAATTGATGCGGGTAAGATTGGACTAATAGGTCACAGCGAAGGGGGAATTATCGCACCAATGGCTGCGGTTCAGTCTTCTGATATAGCTTTTATTGTTTTATTAGCAGGAACAGGATTGAACGGAGAGGAAATTTTATATTTACAGAATAAACTAATCTTTAAAAATGCCGGTGCAAGTGAGGAGGTTCTGGCTAAACAGCTTGAATTTTTAAAGAGCCTGTTTAATGTGTTAAAAAATGAAAGGGATGAGAAAGTTATCGAAGAAAAAACTCGTGCGCTATTAACAAGTCAAGTCGGAAATAACAATGAATTGGTTGAAGCAGAGTTAAAAAAAGTGACCGGCAAATGGTTTCGTTACTTTGTGACTTATAATCCTGGACCGGCTTTGAAGAAGGTAAAGTGTCCCGTGCTGGCTCTTAATGGGTCACTGGATTTGCAGGTTGCGCCTAAAGAAAACCTGGCAGCAATAGAAGATGCTCTGAAAGCTGGAGGAAATAAAAAATATACAGTTAAAGAGCTTCCGGGGCTTAATCACCTTTTTCAAAAAGCTAAAACTGGTGCTATTTCCGAGTACTCGACCATAGAAGAGACTATTTCTCCTGACGCTCTTGAAACAATTTCGCAATGGATTCTTGAACAAACCGGGAAATAATAATGATTTTCCCTGAAGTTCATGCGTATATAGAATAGTTGGTGAGAATATTAATGTCCTGTAAAAGTTTTTAAAAGAGAATTTAAAGGGAAATGTAATGGACACACTGAAAGAATTTCTCAGGCCGGAGCTGATATGGTTCCTGGTCGGGCTTGTAATGCTTTTATTGGAATTCACACTGCCGGGATTGATTATCTTTTTCTTTGGTGTCGGTGCCTGGATTACAGCCGCTGTATGCTTTTCCAGTACTTATGTCCATGACTCTATAAATTTACAGTTACTGATTTTTCTTGTAAGCTCGGTTTTGTCTTTGATGGTTTTGAGAAAATGGCTCAAAGGAATTTTCCATGGCCATACAGACCTGGAGCAGGACTTGACTTGTGATATGGAAGAATTTATTGGCCAGAAGGCTTTTGTTAAAATTAAAATCTCACCGAATGGAAGCGGTAAAATCGAATTTCACGGCACAGACTGGATTGCGGAAGCAGACGAGGAAATCGAAGAAGGTACCCGTGTCGAAATTACAGGCAAAAATAATCTGACTTTAAAAGTAAAACCTGTTTGATGCTATATAGAATAGCAGGGGAAAATCGAGAAAAATAATAAGGTATATAAGGAAAGGAGAAAATAATGGGCGACTATATCTGGACAGTAATTCTTGGTGGTATAACTCTTTTTGTGCTAATAGCATTCTTCAAGGCAATACGGATTGTACCTCAAAAACAGGCATTTATCGTTGAGCGTCTTGGAAAGTATTCTAAAACTCTCGAAGCGGGATTTCATATTCTTTTTCCGTTTATTGACAGGGTGGCATACAGGCACTCATTGAAAGAGCAGGCGGTGGATGTCCCTCCTCAATCATGTATTACAAAGGACAATATCGCGGTTGAAGTCGATGGTATTTTATATATGCAGGTAATTGACCCGAAAAAGGCTTCGTACGGCATAAATAACTACATGTTTGCTTCATCGCAATTGGCTCAAACAACTATGCGAAGCGTCATGGGTAAGCTGGACCTTGATAAAACTTTTGAGGAAAGGGATGCTATAAACAGCGTGATTGTCGATGCGGTGGATAAGGCATCCGACCCGTGGGGCATTAAAGTAACGCGTTATGAAGTGAAAAATATCATGCCGCCGCAGAGCATTAAGGATGCGATGGAAAAGCAGATGCGTGCAGAGCGGGAGAAACGTGCATTGATTGCCGAGTCGGAAGGTGACAGGCAGGCCAAAATTAATAGGGCAGAAGGTGACAGGCAGGAAATGATTGCACGCTCGGAAGGTGAAAAACAAAGACGCA
>CAYSHS010000596.1:0-1956 GCA_964430845.1 uncultured Pirellulales bacterium
TATAGATAATTGTCAAATGAAAAAAAGGATAAATGACTCACAATAGACAAGTATGCTATTAGAAAATCCCATTATTTCAGGACAGGATACACAAATATTAATAATCATGAAAATCTTGTCTAAAAGTAACCACGGAATTTACATATATTATTGTTCCCGTAAAGACTCGAAAACGCAGAGAATTTTGTAGTGAACAGTGATTGGAAGATAATTTTTGAGGCTTTTGCGCATCTTTGTGGTTATTATCTGTTTTTCTCCGCGAGCTTTGCGAACTTGCTACTCTGCGTAGTACTTGCTACATAGCACGAGCGATGAAATATTCGAGTTAATTTTAATCGCTTTCAGGCTCGGAAAAAAGCTCATAAACCTCATCGGCTGAACTAACATTTTCCAGCTTAGTCTTGAATTTCTCATTCAGCATAAGCCTGCTTATCATTGCAAGGGCCTGAATATGCGTTCCTGTCTGGTTTGAAGGCGAGACTAAAAGAATAAGTATTTTTACGGGTTTCCCGTCTATACTGTCAAATTCTATCGGCTCGTGCGCGATTCCTATCGCCATTACAAGCTCTTTAACCGCGTTGCATTTGCCGTGAGGTATCGCAATACCCGCACCGGTTCCGGTACTTTGAGACCTCTCGCGCGTCAGGACGGCCTGAAGTGCAACGTCACGATTGATAAATAATCCGTTCGAATCGAGCAGGTCCACAAGCTCAGTTATAACTGCTTCTTTTTCCCTGTTTTCAACAGGAACTTTTACGCAATTCGGATGTAATATTTTCGTTAAAATCATACTTTTTTTAAGTCCAAAATAATTTCTGCTAAAGAAATACAGATGAATTTAACATTATATCTTTTTGCATGGTTAGATGCACTATTTTTTTTAAATTTTCTGCGGTATTTTCGAGCTGCCCCGCTTTTTATGCCTTAAACAGAAATTTTTTAGCCTTTACAGCACTGCTGCTCTGCGATAAAATTTCCTCTTTCTGTTGAAATTATTGTCCGAAAACAGGTTTTGAAATATGGAAACAATACAACTTTATGATACTACTCTTCGTGACGGGATGCAGGCCGAGGGAGTGAGCTTTTCACTGGAAGACAAGCTCGCAATCGCCCAAAGTCTCGACAAACTTGGTTTGGATTATATTGAGGGAGGTTATGCGGCCTCCAATCGCAAAGAAATGCAGTTTTTTGAAGAAGTCGCAAAGCTGGGACTTAAGCATTCAAAAATTGTAGCCTTTGGGAATACTCGCAAGGCAAAATCTACCGTCGAAGATGACAGGTCGCTCAATGCTATGCTCGCCTGCAAGGCTCAGGCGGGGACTCTCGTCGCCAAAACATGGGACCTGCATGTGAAAGACGTTTTAAGCTGCTCGCTCGATGAAAATCTGACAATATGCTCCGAATCTGTGGAATATCTCAAAAAGCATGGCCTCGAAGTAATTTTCGACGCAGAGCATTTCTTCGACGGCTACAAGAATAACCCGGAATATGCTATGAAAGTCCTGGACGCCGGAGCACAGGCGGGAGCTAACATTCTTGTCTTGTGTGATACAAACGGCGGCTGCCTGCCCAAGGAAGTTTATGACATTACCAAAAAGGTCTGCGAGCAATTCAGCGGCCTGACAATTGGAATTCACACTCACAACGACACAGACTGCGCAACAGCAAACAGCCTGGCCGCAGTACGCGCCGGTGCAAGACATGTACAGGGCACTATGAATGGTTTGGGCGAAAGATGCGGCAATGCGAATCTCTGTATCCTTGTGCCAAATCTCGCGTTAAAACTTGGTTACGACGTTCTCAATTCGGAAAAACTCAAAACCATGACGGAAGTGTCACGAAGTATTTTTGAAATAGACAACATCACACCAATAATGAATATGCAAAATTTGGGTGAAAGTGCAATAGCCCACAAGGGAGGCCTGAATATTGACGCACAGACAAAAAATAAACAAA
>CAYSHS010000597.1:0-1956 GCA_964430845.1 uncultured Pirellulales bacterium
ATGTTCGCGGCTGAATATCCCGAATTAATAAACAAACTAATTCTCGTAAGCAGCGGCCCATTCGAGCAGAAATACTCCGACAAAATTATGGAAACAAGACTGAGCCGCATGAATAAGAACGAGAAAGCACAAACAGTCGCACTTTCCGAAATTCTGAATAACACGCAGGCGGAGAATAAAAATATAATCTTCGCAAAACTTGGAAAGCTGATTTCAAAAGCTGATGCGTATGAACCTGTTGAACAATCCGACGAAATAATCGATTACCGATATGATATTTACAATAGCGTATGGAAGCAAGCCGCTCAGCTTAGAAAAACCGGCGCTCTTTTGGAATATGCCCAAAATATCCGATGTCCCGTTATTGCAATTCACGGGGACTGCGACCCTCACCCCGCCGAAGGTGTGCGAAAACCTTTATCAGGCCGCATTAAAGATTTTTGTTTTATCCCGCTCGAAAAGTGCGGCCATAAACCATGGCTCGAAAAACACGCGAAAGATAATTTCTACAAAATACTTAAAAAAGAGCTTGAATAAAAAAGCATTTTTCTTGATTTTCCACAACAATCTTTCAATAATACCCATCAATCTGTAGTGAGTTTCCAGAAAGTTTTATACATGGAGAAAAGACTTTATAGCAGGATAAAATAAAGGTTGATATGTATAATTGCCCTACATGCAGGATACCATTAAAAAAAGGAACAAGCCAATTTGGTATTTTATGGTCCTGTCCAAAATGCTCAGGAAGAGCTATTTCAATTCATGTTCTCAGGAAAGCAATTCCGCAGAACATTATAAATAAATTATGGCAAAGGGCAAAATCAGGCGAATATAAATCATATCGAAATTGCCCGATTTGCCAAAAAGAGTTACCTGAAGTCCCTATTATAAATGATGACAAATCCATATGTCTCGATGTCTGTTCAAAATGCTGTTTCGTATGGTTCGACAGCCGGGAATATGAATCCTTGCCTAAACTGGAAATTCAAAAACCTAAAGAAGAAGAATTGTCAATGGAAGAAAGAGAAGCTTTTGCTTTATTAAAAATCAAAAATATGAAAAGTACAGGTGATTTTGCCGGAATAGCTGAGGATGATTCGCCGGAGAGATTACACCAAAAAATTCTTTCAATATTAGGATATCCAATAGAACAAAATGTTTATGAATTGAAGAACAAACCTATAGTGACATGGATTATAGGGCTAATAATGGTTATTGCTACACTTTTATGCATAAGCGATCTTCAATATTTCGTTGACAAATATGGCTTGATTCCCGCCAAATTCTACCGCGACTACGGATTTACATTTTTAAGCTCATTTTTTCTCCATGCCGGAATAGCACATTTAGCAGGTAATCTGTATTTTCTATTAGTTTTCGGAGATAATGTTGAAGACGTTCTTGGTAAAAAGAAATATATTTTATTAATAATCTTAGCGGCGTTTGTTGGTGACATATTGCATATAATTATTGATCCCCAAAAAATGGTTCCAAGCATCGGTGCAAGCGGAGGTATATCCGGTATTTTAGCTTATTATTGTTTGCGTTTTCCTGATGCTCGTTTAAGCATGTTTTACTTTTTTTATTTCAGATATGGCTGGTTTAGCATTAACGTTAAGACTTTTATTGTATTATGGATTTTTATGCAAGTTTTAATATCTCTCAAGCAAACGGCTGGAATGTCTGACGTATCGGGTCTTGCCCATCTTGGCGGTGCAAGCATAGGAGTGCTATTCTGGTTTATGGAAAAACGGTCTCTCACTCATAATCCGTCAAAGGAAGTACAATAATTATGAATAAAATAATAAAGGATTTGGAAAAAGAGATTAAACAAGTTTCAGGTTGTAATAAGCCTCAGGTTGAGAGGAAATATCATAAGCATAACGAGTATATTTGCTATGGATTAAAAACTGCGGACTTTCACAAAATGATGAAAAAATATCGTTCTCGGTTTCT
>CAYSHS010000598.1:0-1953 GCA_964430845.1 uncultured Pirellulales bacterium
AAAGTTGCTACCAGTTGCCTTATACCAGGAGTAAACGCACCATGCTGCATAGACTGAGTATATCCATGAAAAAATGTAGGCAAGACGCAGCATGCGTAAATCAAAATAAAAAACTAATCCACAAACTATCAGCACCAAGGCTGACACGACGATGTGCCAGAACAACAGAAACCCGAATCTCTTTTGCAAGTAGGACATATGATCCGATTAAACCTATGAATGGTTCTTATTTTGTCACTTTACAAACTCGCCAAGATACCACCTGAGATATCTCCCCGCAGTTTGTTTATCTTCTTTCGCCAGCTGCCTTGCTTCATCTGAAATCGCGAAGGCAATAAATGCTTCAAGTTTCTTCCTACCTCGGTCCCCACTAGGTATGATCTGGCGGGGGTCTTGAACTTGCTCTCGCAAGGAGGGATAATCCAATATAGCGCAAGGCAGGCCATGTAAACGAGCTTCGAGCAAACTGGCTCCAAAACTTTCAAGATATGAGCCGTAAAGAAATGCGTCGGCCTGTCTATATACGTGCTCAATATTGTTAGTGTAACCACAATATTTCACCCACGGCGAATCCTCGGCCGCATCAGCAATTTTCCGTGCATACCGACCTCGCCCATACACATCAAGAGTACAATTAATTCCCTTCGCAGCTTCATTGAAGTGGTTGATCATCTCAAGTGTACCTCTTGTTTTCGGCCAATGCTCAAAATTCGAAACGGTTATAAACCGAATGACTTTATTCCTGTCGTCCCTTGGAAAAACGTTGTCTACATCATCGGAAACATGTCTGATTACCGGTACATAACAAACTTTTTTTTGGGGAGACGGCAGCCGCCGAATTTGAAAAAAGCTGATTCCTATCAACTGATCCGCCGCTAGCATCATTGGCAGTTGAACAAACGCGGTCAAAATCCGTTTTAGTCTTAGCGCATGAAGTTGGCTTGCCAGCTGTTTGAAGTAATCAAATCGTATTCTTATAATGACCAAAACGGCAGTAGCAAAATAGCGAAAACAAAGGAGGAAGGAGGCCAATGAAAAATCCAGGAGAATCAAGTAGACCGGTCCAGAATCTCTCTCTTGGCAGCTCTGAATTAGCTTGGTAACCTTATGTACATACTTCAATTGGTAGGCATAATTGCTACTCTCGCGTTCTATATGCTTTGTTTCAAAATTCGGCCCGAGATGCTCCAGAGCTGGTACAAACTCGAAGGTCCGCCCGGTTCCGCACGAAACAACATGCCCGATTTGCTCATTATGAGTCTGCACTCTATTCATCTGGACTGAGGCCATAAATCGGACGTGCTTTCTCCCCTTTTACGGGGTACCACGGCAATCATTATACGTAACAATCTATCTCCCAAGTAAGGCAACACTCGATAAAAGTGTGACCCGTGGGAGTTAATTATGCATTCGTAATTAGACAGAGCTTCTTCCTGATCACTAGTAGAGGATATAAGGCCCTTACCTAATTTTCTACAACCGAATTTTGGCTGTAACAGGAAGGCAAGGTGTTTTATCGACTTTCCCAAGCGGCTGTCTTTCTTTATAAAACATTTTCCTATCCTGCGTATATTTCTCTTCAGGAGGTCCCTTAAATAATCAGAAAATCTAAAATACTGTGCATACCTTTCGATATTACCGATGCTGCTTTCCAAAAGTTGGAAAAATTCATCCGGATCATATTCCTTCACATGATATGGTGGGTGGTTTTCATATTTGATATTCGGCGTTGAACAGATAAAAAAACCACCCGGCCTCAGCACACGGGCCATTTCACTTAGGAATTGTTTGCCATCATACACATGTTCTATTGTTTCAAAGGTGACAACGGCGTCGAAAGTTGAATCACTGAATGGCAATTCCAGCGCCGAAGCAGCAATGAATTTATCCCAATTCCACCTTAATTTGTCATCGATGACTTGCTCAAGGTCCAAATCACATCCAATGACAATC
>CAYSHS010000599.1:0-1939 GCA_964430845.1 uncultured Pirellulales bacterium
GCAGAGCTTAATTATTGGGTAGGAAAGAAATTAATATGAATAAACTTGGAACATTTATTGGACTGATAATCTTACTGGCCGCTGCTGTGGGTATTTATTTTCTATTCCTTGGAACTGAACCTAATACAGCAGAAGAACCGGACAGTACAATCGAACCTGAAGTGAGTGTGCATGTTGGAGAAATTACCCAATCAACACTTTATGGTTACATCGAGGCTTACGGAAAAATTGAACCGGCCGTCAAAACCAGTGATAATCCTCCCGCAAATGTTTTAATCAAGGCCCCAACAGCGGGGATTATCAGCGAAGTAGAATGTATTGATGGTCAGAAGGTTAAAAAAGGAGATTTACTATTCAGTTTTGACAGCCGTATAGCTGAAGCTGCTTTGAACAAAGCACAGGAAACTGTAGAATTCGAAACACAAAATATGAAACGTCAACAAGAACTTTATGATGTAAACGGGACATCGAAAAAACTCCTTCAGGAAACTATACATCAATATGAATCAGCAGTCAATGAGTTGGAAAAAGCTAAAGTCGAACTATCTCTGCTTAAAGTGAATGCACCGATATCAGGTACGATAGTGCAGGTATCAGCCACACCCGATGAATCAGTTGGCATGTCAGATATATTGGCAGAATTGATTGACATTGAGCGATTGATAGTTGAGTTTCGGGTTCCAAGCACAGAAACCTCTCTATTAAAACTGGGTCAGAAGGTAGAAATCGAAACATCCGACAGCACTGACGTTTCTGTTTCAGGTGAGGTAATATTTATTGATTCTATAGTTGATTCACAAAGTGATAGTGTCCTTGTTCGAGCTTCTATAAGCAGCAGTACTAATGTAAATGAATCGACAGCACTTGGCGCAGGACTAAAAGCAGGTCAGTTCGTGAAAACGCGAGTCGTATATATCGAACACAAAGATTGTTTGGTCGTACCGGAAGAAAGTCTGGTTACTAATGAGCAGGGACAGACGGTTATCGCTGTTGTCGAGGATGATAAAGCTGTTCAAAAAGAAGTTCATACAAAATTGCATCAAAATGGACTGGTCGAAATAGAATCACAAGATATACACAAAGGTATGCAGATAGTTACTACTGGTGCCTATGGCTTGCTTGATGAAACAAAAATCAGAATAATTTCTGAATAAAAGAAATCGGAAAGGAAGAGGCTTTTGGCAGATAACGGTCCGACAAATATTGAACAAACTTCAACACATCATCATTTGGAACAGGATGGATTAGCATTAGGACGATTTTCTACCCATCATTCAGTGGCTATTACTTTTGTAGTATTTGCATTATGCTTGTGTGGAGTTTATTCAGCGACAAGAATATCTTCGTCTGTTTTTCCGAAAACGGATTTTCCCCGGGTAGTAATTCTGGTTGATAATGGTGTTATGCCTGCCAGCGAAATGATGGCTACAATCACTCGTCCTATAGAGGAGGCAATGAAGGACATTCCGGGTGTAGTGACAATTCGTGATGCAACCGGACGAGGTTCCGCGGAAGTCAACGTTTTTTTCAACTGGAATGTGGACATGACACAGTCTGAGCTTTACGTACTTAGCCGCTTATCACAGATTCGCAATACCTTGCCGGCTAATGCCGAAACAAATGTTTTCAGACTGACTTTTTCAGCATTTCCGATAATTGGAGTAAGTCTGACCAGCGAATCTCGTGATATAACTCATCTCTGGGAAATAGCTCGATATAATCTCAAACCACGCTTTTTGCAAATACCAGGCGTAGGCAGAGTGGACCTTGTCGGTGGGCGTACACCTGAGTTTCATGTGATAACCGAACCTCTTAAGTTACAGGCTGCCGGATTAAGTCTGTCTGATGTGACTGAGTCATTGATTAATAAGAACCTCATTGCTCCGGCGGGTATGCATGAAGAAAATCATACCCTTTATCTTACAGTAGTTGATGGTCG
>CAYSHS010000600.1:0-1939 GCA_964430845.1 uncultured Pirellulales bacterium
TGAATGCTAAGAGTTCCCCCCATGCGCGCGCACATCTTATTCCCCCTCTATTACATGTATTTGTTCAATCAAAACTAGATGCATTTAGAGGGGTATTAACTAATTAATAATTAACAAATCGGTGAGAGGATATGGATAAAGCGACGGTTGCGGGCCGAGATTCGGTAAGTGGCGGGTTCTGGCTGTTTATTGGAAAGATAGTATCTACTGTAATACTTGCTATAGCAACAATATTCATAGGGAACTTCATTTCTGCAGATGATTACGGAATTTACGCGATATCAGTGATTCCCGCAAGTACCATGCTTCTGTTTCTAGATTGGGGTGTAGGTCCAGCGCTGACGAAATACTGTGCTCAATATCGAGTAACACATGAAAAAAGCGATTTACGTCGTATGATCCTAGCTGGATTAATTTTTGAAGGTATAACCGGAACCGCCCTGACAGTAATTTCTTTATTGATGGCGAATTTCATTGGTACAGCTGTATTCAGCAAACCGGAATCATCATTCTTGATAACGCTTGTTGCCTTAACCATTTTGCCCTTATCGCTTATCACCGGAATTGAGTCGATCCTTATCGGCTTTGGACGAATGAAACTCAATGGCTTAACGATGATATTGCGGTCAATAGTTTACTGTGCATTATCGCCATTGTTGATTTACGTCGGATATGGGGCTTCGGGGGCAGTAATAGGATACATTGTATCCATCTTTGCTACATTTGCCGTGGAAATATTTCTTCTTTATTTTGCAATATTCAGAAAACTCGAAAGTGGCAAAATGAACACATTTCCTCTATTTCAAAGCTTGAAGCCATTGTTACTTTTTGGGGTTCCTCTAGCCATAGGCACCCTCATAGGAGGTTTAACTGCACAGTTCTATTCTTTTATGATGGCTTCTTTTGTAGATGAAATGATGATTGGCAACTTCCAAATTGCACGTAATTTTGCGATATTTTTAGAGTTCTTAACCTTTCCGATAACAACAGTCCTCTTTCCCGCCTTTTCAAAATTTAACCCACAAAAAGAGAGTCAAGCCCTCAAGAACGTTTTCACAGCCTCGGTTAAATATACGTCGCTTTTCGTTGTCCCCGCTTCACTGGCATTGATGGTCCTGTCCAAACCCCTAATCGGCGCATTATATGGAGATAAATGGTTTTATGCCCCGATTTTCTTATCCTTTTTCGTAATAGCTGGTTTATTACGTCTTCTAGGAAATCTCAGCATGACAAACCTCCTTAATGGGATAGGACAGACAAAAATAGTAATGAAGTTAAGCCTTCTAACATTCGCCACTGGAATTCCTGCTGCTTTATTTATTATCCCACAGTTTGGTATAACCGGATATATTTTCGTTAGTTTTGGCGCAAACATACCAACAATATTTGTTAGCATCTATTGGATATGGAAGCACTACGGAATCAAAGTAGACTATCAAAATTCCACAAAAATATTTCTCGCATCCACCATTGCTGCCATAACAACCTACTTATTCCTAAACATTATTACAGCAGCTGATTGGGTTCTGCTCACAGCTGGCTCCATGCTTTTTCTTACAATATACCTAATTGTAGTTCCATTTATCGGCGCAGTTAACCAAACAGACATTGACACTCTTAGAGCACTGTTTTCAAACTTGACTATAATATCACGACCACTAGAAATACTATTAAGGCTGGTTGAACAACCGCTAAAATTACGTAATAAACAATCGAATATTGAAAAACAGTAAAATTATTTTCACTCTGACAAAACTCTCAAGTCGATGTAAGATAGGTCTGAGAATCAAAAGATTTCTATATTTAGTACTTAGGTAGTATGTTAGATAAAAAGTTTGGACAATATTCCAGTATAGTGATTTTAAAAAAAAGATAAATTATGATATTAGCTTTCTTGGGATAAATAAGAAATGTATAATTGCTGACCTATAAAATGTAA
>CAYSHS010000601.1:0-1931 GCA_964430845.1 uncultured Pirellulales bacterium
ATCCCTTTTTGTGTCGAGCCTTATAAATAAATTTTCAATTACACCTGAAGCTGCATATCAAATTGTTACTGAAGTTGGGCTTGGCTCAGCAGTAAAAGGCGATAATCTTGATAAGCGATCGGTACAGGCAATCGGCAAGATACTAAAAAGCCATATTGACAATCTGGCAGATGATCTTGGAGCACCGTTTTCTTACGCCAATCATCAGTTTCCCGGTAAAGGGATTCAACGTATGCTCTTAATCGGTATTGGCGGACAAATACCGGGGCTTGATGATTATTTACATGAAGAGCTCGACATAGAGGTAATGCGGGCTTGTCCGGTGAACTTACTGGAAAGCGCTCCGGATATTCTGGTCAAGGCTGGCGATCCGGGTATGACAGTTGCACTGGGTCTTGCTAAGTTTTGTGAGTATTAAACAATGGCAGATGTAAATCTAATTCCACCAAAAAGACTACTTGGCATACGGCGAAAAGCCAGACTTCGTTTCTGGGCTGGTATTTGTGGAACTTACCTGGCAGTAGCACTTGTAATATTTTTTACTACCAGGGTGGTTTGGGCAAATAATCGCCTGGCAAAAATTGATGATGAATATGAAGCCGCTGTAAAAAAAATTGAACAGAATAACTCAGTAATTTCATCTATAAAACAAAAACTTGGAATCGATAAGCAGGAACTTGAGGTTTGTCGAGCGATGCTCAGTCAGCCGGACTGGAGCAGGCTGCTTGTTCTGATTGCCAATGAGCTGGGTGATGAAATAGTACTCACCAGTTATAAGTTGTTTAGTGTGCTGCCGGATGGAACTGAAGCAGCGGGAAAATTAAAATCCTGGCTTGGTGCACTTGACAAGGAAACCCAGCTTGCAGAACGGGGATATGGAATCAGGCTTAACGGTTTTGGGCGTTCGCAGGGTTCAGTTTCTATGTTTGTTTTGAGAATGGAGCAAATCGGGATATTCAGTTCCGTCAGATTGCTAAACAGCAATCGTCAAAACTTTCTAAATGATAATGCAGTTGCTTTTACTATTGAGTGCAGGATATGAAAGAGATAACATGAAAACTGGAAAACGATTTATACTGGAAATTGATTTAGCGGCTATTGCGTTATTGATAGCTGTTTCAATATTTATTTATTCCTGTATTATCTTGCCGGTAATCGAAAACAGGTCTTTAATCTCTGTAAGAGAAGCAGCCCTTGCTGAGCAAAAAGCAAAGGTCGCTCAACTCGATTACCTGATACAAAATCTTACCGACGAGCACGAGACAATTAGGCAGGAATTATTAGAAAGTAAAGTTCAACTTGAGGCTTCGGAGAAGGTAAATGGTCGGATTGCTCAGCTTACATCTATATTCAGCAATTGCGACCTGGATGTAGATGACGTTCGCATTGATAAAATTGTAGCTACAGAGCGGTGTAATGTAGTACCTATTATTATAGCAGGCAGAGGCGGCTATAATCAGTGTGCAACATTTCTTCAGGAACTAAGCAAACAATTTCCGGATACAGGAATAGCACGTTTTGATCTAAGCGGCAGTCCTTCAAGACCTCAGGAGCCGCAGCGATTTGTATTCGAATTACTCTGGTCAACAACGCCGGAAGAATTAACAAATTAAAATAAGGTTTGTTGCAGGTTATAATTATGAAATTAACAAAACGACAAAAAATTGGTTCTCTAGCAGTACTGATTGGACTGGCATTTTTATTAATAGACAGAGTATTTATTCTGCCGGAAAGCACGCCTGCATCGGAAACACAGCAATATATAGATGAATACTCAGCCAAGGATGGTTCCAACTTCGGCGAGCTCAGTCGAGCCGAAAAAACAGAATTTGAAAATTTAAATATATCGGAGGCTGAGCAAATAAAACAAGAACTTGAAACATTATACAAAGAAAAAAATCTGGATATGAATCGTTCGAGAGATGCGTTTA
>CAYSHS010000602.1:0-1920 GCA_964430845.1 uncultured Pirellulales bacterium
GCGGCTCCGGCTGGGGGGGAGACCGGTGGACCACACTGCCTCGCCGAGGTTTTTATATCTGCTAACGCAGCAGTATTTCTGTTACTTAAAAGAAATTATAATACAATTTCAACTCATGCTACGTCGCGAAAACTTCGCAGAGCAGCAAGAACACTCCGAGAAGATAATAGCAAAAAAATTCCTGTCAAGTCAAAAAACAAAAGGGCACTAAAACGACCCCCTAAATAAATACACCTTTAATATAAACGTGATTATATACTTTTTTCTAAAAAAAAGCAAGATAAAAAATCGTATTTTTATACTGATTTTTAAATAAAATTTTATGGCTAATATCTCGGACACCCATCTTTTGTAAAAATCAAAAAAATAAAGTCCGAAAAAATATTTGGCTTATTATCCAGTTAAAGTAAGAAAAAAGTGAAAACTTGGACTTCTGCAATTTTATGCTGGCAAAAATCTGGAGAGGTTGATATTTTTAGGGTTTATTTTTAGATAGATTTGGTTCATTGAGTTTTAACTGCTGGAATATGGTGAAAATATCAGAAAGAATCAAGCGTGTAGAAGATAATATCAGTTCCGCATGTATCCGTAGCGGCAGGAACAGGAGCGACGTGAAGTTGATTGTTGTTACAAAATCCGCTTCGTTTGAGGCAATTCTGGAAGTGATTCGTCTGGGAATAACTCATTTTGGAGAAAATCGGGTACAACAGCTTAAAAAAGTCTCCTCTCAATTGATTGATTCTCTAAAAGACAGCGATCCTGGTACGCTGGAAAAGATTAACTGGCACATGATTGGCCATCTTCAGCGAAACAAAGTTCGCCAGGTTCTGCCAATAGCATCTCTGATTCATTCTGTGGATACACTCCGTTTGGCTGAAGAGATAAACGCAGGAGCTAAAAAGGTTAATTTGTGTTCAAAAGTGCTTCTTCAGGTCAATACATCCAACGAACCGCAAAAATATGGTGTTCCCATAGGGGCTGCGATACATCTTGCTGAGCAGCTTGAAACCCTGCCTAATTTGAGCCTGGTCGGTTTGATGACTATGGGACCTTTAACTCGCGATAAGGACGTTGTTCGTTCCTGTTTTACTCGTGCGGCAGAGTTATTTGTCGAGATGCGCGGTGAAAAAATTGTCGGTCCTCAATTTACAGAACTAAGTATGGGCATGAGCTCCGACTACGAAATAGCTGTCGAAGAAGGAGCGACTATTCTTCGCATTGGCTCAGCTATCTTTGCAGGCTAATAAAAAAAACATCAGAAAAATAAAAAGTACCCCCCCCAAAGAAGCCGAAAATTAGCCTATAAATAGTGATGTGCTGCCGAAAATTAAGATTATTTGTACTATAGTCCTGTAATTCGACATCGAAAATGTACCGGTAAGCAATCAAAGCCCTATAATATAAAGGGAAAAATAATAAAATGGAAAAAGTTGATTTACTCAGCGCCATTGACTTTGGAAGCAGTTTTATCGACGTTTTGTATCTTACAAACCGTGACCGGATACCGCATGAAATTAAGAGGCTTTTCAAACATAAAAAGCTCTCATTTCGCCTTCTTTCCATTGATAGATTTTCTGAAGTTCGCAGTAACCTTGATTTAATTGGTACAGTAGTTATTGATAGCCGGCAAACCGACCTTTCAGAGAAATTAGTTCGGATTATCGAATCTCTTGAAATAAAACATATAGGTGTAATTCTTCTGACGGAGCAACCCGGTGAGCCTGTTAAAAGTTTCTCCCTGTCATCAATAAAGAATAGTTTTTCGCTAAGTAAAACTTCGGATTCAGTCTCCATCGATGATTTGTGGGCAAGAATAAGTGTCAACCTTGCATTCAGGAAAAAAAGTTCCGGAATGGCCATAAAACCTGCTACTCCTCCAAAACAGGTGCATACGATTTATAAAAACAAACTTGCAGAGCA
>CAYSHS010000603.1:0-1919 GCA_964430845.1 uncultured Pirellulales bacterium
CGGTACAGGTGTTGATATGCTGGACTCATGGGTGGAATCTGGAAAAGTATATACAAGAATTTTGACACTTAATGACTATTCACCTGCTATTGTAATTAATATGAAACACAGGATAAAAGCTATTGTAGGTAAATACGAATCCGGGGAAGTTGTAATACCTGCTCATGATACACTAAGTCCTGAGTGGGGAAAAGCCACTGTAGGTTTGCCTTCAATGCAATCGCTAAATGTTGTACTTCAGGGACAGGTTATTGGTTCGGATGGTAAAGTCGGTGTAAATTATGAAGTGCATTTGTTTGAGCAAAATAAGATTCGTTATAGCGAGTTCAGTGATGAAAAAGGAAAATTCAGTTTTATTAACGTTTCACCTGGTGAGTATAAGGTCGTATGCAATCCGAAGGGAATGGGACAGCCTGGAATTACTATCGAAAAGGTAATGATTGGCGAAGATAAACCTCTGACTCTGAATCTTAGTTTGGAGAGGAAATACAATTTTGCAGGTAAGGTTTTTTATGAAGATGGCAGGCCAGCCGCTGGAATAGATGTTTCATTAAGCTGCGCAGAGGCTGATGCAAGAGCAGAGTTCAGTGATTTCACAAAAGTAGATGAAAACGGCAATTATGAACTTGGCGGACCTTTCGGACATGCCACTTATATCGGTATTAACGGCACGGCAATAAGATCGCCTGTGCCGGAATTAAATCCTGGTATGAATAAATTGAATTTTGAATTAAGGAAAAATGACCGGGATCGTTATGTTGGATATATAACTCAACAACAAATAACAAGTCCTGATATTCAAAATACAGAAGAAGATAAACCATTATCGATAAAAATGATATGCGAGGGAAATAAGAAATTCGATTTCGGGAGATTTACGCCGGTAACTTATGTTATAAAAAATATATCAGAAAAAGCTGTAGTAGTAACAAGCATTAGATTTCTTACTAACAGCACTGAAGATCCGATACGCCTGGCAGGCAACGCTTATGGCAGGGTTGGAAAAGTAGATAATCAGGATGCGTACACATATAATCAAATGAATCAACAAATGACAATGATAACTTTTTATGCCGGTTTCCTGCTTCCCGGACAGGAAGTTACAATTAAAAAAAATATCCGGCCCCTCGCTTTGAATGAATCTCTGGACGTTGCTTATATCGCAGCAGCAAACAAATTTGACGGCACAAAAGAATCGCTTAGTCCTTTTAATCCTTACGTTCCGGAGTACATTGAAGGAAAGATGTCGAACTATTATCCATTCGATAAGAAAAAATGGATGAAGTTAAGCCAAACCTATCCTAATATAGAAACAGATGTTGGACCTAATGCACCTAAAAGAGCTGTTCTCCTTCCAAATGTAAATCAAAAAGAGCGGCACATTACTGTTTCGATTCCTATAAAATATGACAGTAAGACTTTTACAATTGAAGCGGCGAAAGAATCGGCAGGAAAAATTTCAGGATTACCAATTACAGATTCCAATCTTATATTTAGTTCGGCTTTGTATGGGTATGTTGTGGTCGAAACTGATAAAAGCTGGATATTAAAAAGTTATGACCAGTATTCCAAAGGACAATTATTTAATTATTGTCCCCCTTCCTTCTTTAAAGATGTTGACCAGAAAGAAAGTGTAAGGATTCGTATTGGTGACAAGCAGGAAGGTTTAGGCCCCGAAGAACATCCGACGGAACGGATTTTCTGGAATAAATATCCTGTCTATTACGGCGATGGTATGTACGCTACAGGTGAGTTTATAAATGTAAATAAGGATAATGTGCTTTCCTTCATGGAGGAACTTACTAAGAATAACAAGGAACTCAAAGAACATTATTACTTTTTTGGCAGCAGGTATTTTGTGCTTGTTCCGAGTAATTTATCATCTATAAATCTCCAGGATAAACCGGACATGAAGCTTA
>CAYSHS010000604.1:0-1917 GCA_964430845.1 uncultured Pirellulales bacterium
GAAAGACGAATAGAAGCTCTCGAAGGAAAATAGTTAGTTTTTTACCAAAATTTGTACCAGGTTTCCGTACATTTCGGCTTTCCCAGTGTATGCCGTTGCTATCAACAACAAACCTGGCTACTATCGGGATATAAGCCTCAACTACAAGTTCGTTGCCCTTTTGGACAGAGGCATCGATGGTGACAAACAACCGGCGTTCGATTTCCCTTTCTCGTTCTTGTTTTACTGCAAGTTCTCGTTCAAGATAGGCAACGATATCGGCATGTTCATATTTGACCGCAAATTGAAGAGGCGTGTTCCCGCTCCATTCCTTTGTGCTGGTGACATCAGCACCGGCGGCCACAAGCATTTTGACTATATCAATGTGGTTCCATCTGCAAGCACGATGAAGCGCAGAGGTGCTCTCTTGCTTTTCGTTGGGGCCAATCCCGCGGTCAAGAAAGAATTTGACTACTTCTAAATGGCCTCCCCCGGCCGCACTCTGCAGGGCCGTATGGCGCGTCGCGCCGAACATACCATAAGCATTTGAATCAGCTCTTTTGTCCAGAAGGAGCCGGCAGCAATCAACGTGTCCGCGCGAGGCCGCCATTATCAACGGCGTATTCATAGAGGAGGGCTTTCGCAAATTGACATTACCCCCATCTTCAATCAGCAACGCCAGCACATCTGTGTGTCCGTTTTGCGCGGCTAATTGCATAGGCCCGTATCCGTACATATTCGTGCTGTTGATAGTCCCAGCACCTGCGACGGAACTCAACAACATCCGGACCATACCGATATCGCCCTGTTCTGCAGCTTTACGCAGCATACTTGGCACACACAGCCAGCCCAAAAACAGAAGTAAAATTACCACAAGCAGGCACAAGATAAGCCAGCTTGATATACGACCAGACGAAGAACTACGGCGTGATATATCAAAATATTCTTTCAGCGAAACTTTCATTTTCTTCCTATTAAAAAATGTTGATATCGTGTCCATATAAGTTACTATTTTCATTCCGCACCTGATGTGATATCCCCGCCGTCCATATCAGCTATTTGCTGGCCATCCACCTGATTGGGTACCTTCAATTCTTTAACTTCGTTCTCAAGTTCCTGAATCCTCTCCCACATATTAAGAGTCAGCCTGTGCTTATTTTTCGTTACACCTGCAATCTCAAGAATAAGCATCCCGATAATAAAACCGGTTAATGAGCCAAAATAGATTTCATGAGTTATCAGCTTAGCTTTAAGTCCAGCTAATATATAGAAACGGGAAAAAAGGATAGGCAATTCACGCTGCGGTCTTTCAAAAGATGCCAATAATCTGATATTTTCAGGTGTTACTTTCTCGTTAAGTTTTTTCTCCTGCCAAAGAACCCATATTGTAAAAGATAACATAAAAATAAGTAAAAAGGTAAACATTGCAATACGACTTTTTCCTTGCTTCAGATATTTCTTAATATTTTCTATGACTCTTTCTTCTTTTGTCATCTTACGAGATTTAACAAAATAAAGGTTCGGCTTTATTACCAAAAAACAAAGATATAATCCGACAGATAAAATCAAAAAAGCCCAAAAAAGTAAGGTAGGGATTTTGAAAAATCATCGGGAAGCTGGATGAAAAAAAATAAGCAAAATATAATACCAAATATTGTAAGTATTCCACCGATACTGCATATCGCTATCCTAAATATACTTTTCATGATTTTTTTTATTAATTCTCTCATTTCTCGCCCTTTATTTCATATATGCGTCTTACTTATATCTGCTATCGAAAACGTCAGTCTAACAAAAGACACACTCACTCGTCCACTATAACAAGGACGCAAAACAGGCCGAAAAAATCAATAAAATCCATCGATTCTTGCTTTAAATTCGGTAGGGTGTGCACCGCACACCATCACTGCTTGTATTAAATTAGATACGGATAGATAT
>CAYSHS010000605.1:0-1917 GCA_964430845.1 uncultured Pirellulales bacterium
CAGGCCCTCAGCCAAAGAGGTTATTCCTACAGCACTTTTTCCTTCAATACCTGAGAGAATTTGGCCACCGGTTACTATCGGCCCATAACCACCGCCGCTCATTCCTTTATTAAAAGAAGCGACTAAGCCTAATAAAGTAATCTTTTTCCAGGAAAAAGCAAATTCTTTGTTCAAACAAATAAACATAATGACACCCATAGAAAGAACTAAACAACCGATATAAAGCTTTAACCAGAATTTAGGAATATTAACTGCTATAAATACTGCTGCAATAGTGCCGACAATACTGCATATCGCAAGAAGCAAAGCAACTTTCAGGTGTAAGGGAATGCCTCTCTTAAAGCTTTCGATATATCCTAACGATCTTAACTTATTCGCTATAGTAGAGATTTTTAGTGTTTTGGGTTTGAGATCTACATTGCCCTGTTGATGGTGAAAAAATGCCGCCAATATACCACTAATTAATTCTGAAATCAAGACTACCGGGACAACTTGCAATGGATTATAGCCCATGATTAGCAATATCGGGGTTAGCGTTGTACCGTATCCCATGCCTAAGGTTGAGTCTACGTATTCGCAGATAAACGCCATAATAACAATTAAGGGGTAAAAGCCTGCTGCAATTTCCATGATTTATCTCCTTTGAAGTAATTTATTAAACCGTTTTCGCCTCTTTTAAAAAAAGAGGTTAAAAAGCTCTAGTTAAACAGAACTTTTTAGCCTCCGGGTGTCCAGTCAGCCTAATCTTTTAATTTTTTAACGCATCCTCACCTTATTAACTTTATCTATCTGAACCACCTTCCCATCTTGAATATAGATTTGGACCGACCCATGCTTTATCTCACCAATAGCATTAGATATTTCTGATAAAATTTCTCTATTAATATTATTTTTCATTTCAACGCCTAAGCAGCTATATTGTGATTTTTCTTTTTTTAAGGCCATTTTCTTTCCCACCTTCTCAATTACTGCAGAAAGGTAAGATTAAACCAAATCCGATATTTTCAAACTCTCTACTCTAACTGAAATATAATCGCGAATTTCCTTTAAAACTTTCATGATCTTTTCTTCTTTCTCAAGCGGTGTTTTGCAATAAAAGTACTTACTCGCGGCTAAGGTTGGAGCTAAGGCCCCATCCATAAGCCTGATTACCTGGGCAACGCTTATTTTTTGGGCAGGCTTTGCTAAGCTATAGCCCCCGCTTGCACCGGTCCGGGTCTTTATAAGCCGGGCCTGTTTCAAAGAGCTGAAGATCTGTTCCAAATACTTCTTGGAAATATCATATTTTGAGCAAATATCTTCAATCTTGATAAACCCTTTACTTTTATGACGTGAAATATAGATAAGTGCCAGCAAGGCATATTCACTTCTAGTAGTTAATTTCATTATTCCGCCTTTGTATATGTTGTCTATATATATAGTATACAATAAATATTGACCTTGTCAAGAGTTGTTTTTAATATTTAAGTTTAGCTTATTGCAAGGCAGGATAGATATGACAAAATAATGGGGTTACGAAAAATTAATTTCGTAACCCCGCTTTTATTATTTGTTTTGTGTGTTTTTAAGAAAAGTTAAAATTTATATGCTAAACCGCCGATATAAGTAAATATACCATCTTCATCCACGATCGGGCTATCTTCTATTTCCGAGCCCAGGTGTTCATATTGGAAAGAGGCACCCACTCCCCAGTTCTCAGTTAAGGGAACGGCAATTACCACTCCACCAACGATATTTAGCGTGGAGTCACCGTTATAGGCAGCACGCGCGGCAGTTACCTCGCTGTTTTGTACACCGTAATAATAATCCACTAAATCTTCGCTCTGCCACTTAACACCAAAACGCGGAGTAACTGCGCCTTTTAGAAAACTTTTTGAAAGATAGGCATTTACTTCCTGGCCCTCATGTTTTCCGGTG
>CAYSHS010000606.1:0-1916 GCA_964430845.1 uncultured Pirellulales bacterium
GTGTTTCCTGCAAAGATATAATAATGATGAAAAATACCACGATAGGAGATTGCGCTCCAATTACAATAGGAGGTCAGCTCGAAGGGGTAGAAAGGGAAAAGGTCGAGAGCTTCACACGTGCTGCTTTCGAGAGAGCCGCTGAAGCTAATGGTTATCCTGTTGCTTTGTTAAGAGCGATGGTTACAATGCAGATTGAAGTGTACCGTGTAAAGAATCTCAAAAACGATAAATATGAGTTTTTCGAGAGCAGCGACCTTCCAATGGATTCCAACAATTATGACCTGGCAAAAAAGGAGCTGGTAGATAACTCCAGTGAAATCTTAACTCTAACCGCATCGAAAGCAAAGGAATATGGTATTGCAAGGGCGGTAGTTAACGATGTGAATGAAGCTCTTGATTTTTTGGCAAAACGTGATAGTGTGAAATTCTCCGGCGAGCCGATAATGCTCGATACAACATGGTCGGAAGAAGTTGCAAGATGGCTGAACTCCGCAGCCGTTATGGCCATTCTTGTCGGACTTGCCTTGCTGGGAGTCTACATGGAATTTCATACACCCGGACTTGGTCTGCCTGGCCTTGTGGCGTTAATTTGCTTCATTTTGATTATTGGCAGCAAATACATCAGCGGCCTGGCAAACTGGCTTGAAGTGGTCTTATTTCTGCTGGGAGTAATTCTGCTGTTGGTTGAAATATTTGTTATACCGGGATTCGGAATTACAGGTACTGCGGGAATCATGCTTATTTTAATCGGCCTTTTCGGTATGTTAATCAAAAATGCACCGAACGAGGCGCCGTGGCCGACAAACCCGATTGAATGGAAAGATTTCAATCATGGCGTTGTCGGACTTTCGTCGGGTTTGGGTGGATTTTTAATTTGTGCATGGCTGTTATCGAAATATCTACCGAAAATCCCTTTCTTAAGCGGACTAATACTGGTGCCCGATTCCTCGAAATCCGAAGGCGTAATGCCTGTAAATATGACCAGGCCAGTCGAAGCAGAGATAGAAAATCTTAGCCTCGGAGATATAGGCGAGGTGGTTTCCACGCTCAGGCCGACCGGAAAAGTAAAATTCGGGAATGCAATTGTTGATGTTGTCGCAGAAGGGGACTTTATAAAAAGGGCGGTTAAGGTTGAAATTACCGGTATTCATGGCAACAGGGTAGTAGTTAAAGCGATTTTTAAGGATTGAGGAAAAGTTTATGAGCTGGATTATTATTGCCTGCATTTTGTTTTTGGCTTGTGCATTCTTTATTATTGCCGAAGTTTTTGTTCCGAGCGGGGGATTAATTAGTGTTCTTGCCATAGCATGTGTTGTAGGCGGCGTTGCAGTCTGTTTCAACCAAAGTATGCTCGCAGGCTGGATAGGTATAATTGCGGCAATAATAATGATACCGGCTGTACTAATAATTACGTATAAAATATTGCCAAAAACGAAATTCGGAAAAGCAGTTACGCTTTCCCCGCCCGATAGGCAGCAGGGCGATGCTGTGCCGGATACAACCAGCTTGAAAGAGATGCTCAATGCAGTCGGAACTGTTATTACACCACTGCGACCTGTGGGAATGTGTAATTTTTCCGGACAAAGACTTGAATGTGTAGCCGAAAGCGGTTATGTTGATAGAGGTAAAAAAGTTAAGGTGATTAAAATCGAGAGCACTCAATTGACTGTTCGCTTAATTGATGATAATTCTTGAAAGGACACGAGAAATGATAAATTTTACAAATATGATACTGGCCCAGGACGAATCTCACATTGTTGCCTATATTTTAATAGGCATAATAGTTATTATTCTTTTATTTGTGATGCTACTTGTTGTAAAATTCGCAAGGCTATGGCTTCAGGCGTATTTTTCAAGAGCAGATGTCAAACTAACAGAGCTTATCGGAATGTGGCTTCGGAAGGTGGATTCCAGGA
>CAYSHS010000607.1:0-1916 GCA_964430845.1 uncultured Pirellulales bacterium
GTTCTTATGATTTATATGCCGTACAGTGGGGTTGTATTCCCGACAAGGAATTTCTTGCGCAAGATAGTTTGGAATTTGTTGGCGGCGAATTTGTCTGGACCGGATTTGATTATATCGGTGAGCCGACTCCATTCGATAGTTCACGAAGTTCTTATTTTGGTATTATAGATTTAGCCGGCTTTAAAAAAGACAGATTTTATATTTATCAGGCTTATTGGCGTCCGGATTATCCGATGGCACATATCCTGCCGCACTGGACATGGCCTGACAGAGTTGGACAAGTAACTCCTGTTCATGTTTATACTTCAGGTGACGAAGCGGAGTTGTTCCTTAATGGCAAATCGCTTGGCCGTAAGAAGAAAATATTTGATAGCCAGGTTCCGTTGATGGATGGCAAGACTGCTTATCGTATCCGTTGGGATGATGTAGTTTATGAGCCGGGAGAATTGAAAGTCATCGCGTATAAAGACGGCAAAGAATGGGCGACTGATGTTATGCATACCGCCGGAGATGCGGCGAAATTGTCTCTCGAACCTGACCGTGCGGTTATTGATAACGACGGCTGCGATTTATCTTTTATCACTCTTACGGTTCAGGATAGTAAAGGCATAACGGCACCGCGTGCAGATAACCTTATTAAGTTTTCTGTAAGTGGTCCGGGAGAAATAGTTGCAACTGATAATGGTGATCCAACTGATTTTACCGTTTTTCCTTCTCACGAACGTAAAGCTTTTAATGGCCTTGCTCTGGTTATAGTGAAAGCAAAACGCGGCCAGAAAGGTGCGATTACAGTTACTGCTGAATCACAAGGTTTAACTTTGGTAAAATGCGAGGTTCAGGTAAAGTAAGGTCCTATATTAACAAAATATTGGATTTTTAATTGGTATTATGCCGAAATAAAGATATTGTAAAGATAATCTGTTTGTATAATCTTAACTGTTAGGATTGTGGACAGAATGTAACTAAGTATATACAATATTCGGCATGAAAATTTATCCATTAAAATTTAAACCTATATATAAGCAGCGGATTTGGGGCGGGCAGAAGTTGCGATATATATTCGGAAAGGATTTGCCTGAAGGTCAGAAAATCGGGGAAAGCTGGGAACTGTCTGATTTGCCAAATGATAAAACCCTGATTGCAAATGGTGAACTTGCCGGCAAAACTCTTAACGAAGTTATTAAGAAATATACGAATGAAATCACAGGTCCGGGATATATTTCCGAACCTTTTCCATTACTTATAAAATTGCTGGATGCTCAGGATGTTCTTAGTTTGCAGGTTCATCCGGATGAACAGGCATGTGCGCGATTAGGCGAAGGCGAACCCAAAACAGATGCTGGTATATAATTTATGCAGAGCCGGATTCCTATATTTACAAGGGATTGAAAAAAGGTGTCACTAAGTCTCAATTCAAAGATGCTATTGTTAATGGTAACGTTGCGGATTTGTTGACAAAAGTCCCTGTAGAAGCAGGTCAGTGTCATTTCCTTCCCGCCGGAACTCCTCATGCGATAGGGCCGGGATTGTTAATTGCGGAGATTCAACTTCCATCGGATACCACATATAGAATTTTCGATTGGAACAGATTCGATGAAAATGGTAATCCTCGCCAATTGCATATAGAACAATCGCTGGAGAGCATCCATTTTGATGTATCTGGAAACGAACTCGATTTTACTACCATCGGCCGTCTTGTAAATTGCGAATATTTCACGGTAGATAAGGGACATCAGGCTAAAAGCTGTGAAGTGCTTCTATCTCCCGGCGAAATGAAAATAATAATTGTATTGTCAGGACATGGTACAATTACTGGAGAAGAAGTGGACTCTGTCGATTTCAATGCGGGAGATAGCCTGCTGATACCTGCTGCTTATGAGGGCGTTATGTGTTTTAAGGATGATACTGAGTATTTA